>DHMD01000015.1 GCA_002405615.1 Christensenella sp. UBA4651
AGGTCGCAAGAAATGCCAAAAAAATGCTCTGCAAGCACTAGGTGTCCGCTAGACGAAATCGGCAAAAACTCGGTAATACCTTGAATTAGCCCTAAAAAAACAAGAACCCAAAAATCCATTTTGACCCACCTTTTTGATTATTATATACGCAAAATAGAGAATAAATACTGGAATTTTGATTTGAGTACCAAAAAAGTTGATAAATATTTTGTTTTTTGATATACTAAAAGTGTAGTAATGCTAGATGAATTTGGACAGGAGGTTTTTATGGCATTCAAATCAGGTTTTGTGGCTGTTGTCGGTAAGCCAAATGTAGGCAAATCGACACTCATAAATGCGTTGATTGGCAAAAAGGTGAGCATTGTCAGCCCCAAAGCACAGACGACTAGAAATAAAATTATGGGAGTGCTAAATACGCCTAATGAGCAGGTGATTTTCTTGGACACTCCTGGTATTCACAAGGCAAAAAACAACCTTGACAAATTTATGCAAGATGCGATTTCGTCCGCTACCGAAGATGTGGACTTGTTGCTATATGTTATGGACGGGAGCAAAGATTTTGCGGAGGACGACCTAAAAAATCTCAAAAGTTATTGTGGGCATAATTACCCTGTGTTTGTTGTGGTAAACAAGGTGGATTTGGGGAGCTATGAGTCAATTTATCCTAGGCTCGCAAAGTTAAACGAGATTGCGGGAGTGGAGGAGATTTTTGGGATTTCGGCGCTCAAAGAAAAAAATCTCGATGACCTCAAAACTGCGATTTTTGGAAAATTGACTGACGATATAAAGTATTTCCCTGATGACGAATTTACCGACAAGAGTTTGGAATTTAGAGTGGCGGAGACCATTAGAGAAAAAATGCTGTGGGCATTAGATGACGAAGTGCCACATGGGGTAGGTGTGGTTGTGGACAAGATTGACACAACGCAGAGTAATATCAAAATTAATGCAACAATTTATTGCGAGCGTGAGTCGCACAAAAATATAATTGTTGGTGCAAAGGGAGCGGGAATCAAGGATATTGGTACAAAATCTCGGTTGGCGATTGAAAAAATGCTAGGTAAACCAGTGTATCTTGACTTGTTTGTCAAGGTAAAGGAGAATTGGCGAAATCGTGTCAACCTAGATGAGTTCGGGTACGGGCAAGATAGTTAATTTTTGGCATAAATATTCCCTCAAAGTTATAGAATAACGAGAGAGGTGAAAAATGCGTAAAAAAACTAAAAAAACGGACGGTGGCGATATGGATGTGAGAGATTTGGCGTGGAAAAATTTTGTAGAGACTGGGGAAATCGGGGCTTATATGTTTTACAAAAAAGTAAGTGAGGAAGACAATGGAAGAACTGACGACTCAGGGAATTGTGTTGAGGGCAATTGACTACGGTGAAAAAGACAAGATAATCACCATTTTTACGGCGGACAAGGGGCGAGTGAGTGCAATTCTCAAAGGTGTGAGGCGTATCACTTCTCGGTTAAAGTATGTGAGTCAGCCTTTTTGCTACGCTGATTTTAAGTTGACTGGGCGGAGTGAGTTGATGACGGTGAGTAATGCTAGCGAGATTACCAACTTTTTTGACATTACGCAGAGTTATGCAAAAATGGTGTGTGGTAGTGCGATTCTCGAAATGGTGGACAATGCCTCGACAATCGGGCAGTCTGACCCTATTCTGTTTGACGCTTTGCGGAGGTGCTTGGGGTTGCTCGCTGATAGCGATATAAATCCTGATTTGATTTTGATGAGGTTCGCCATAGGGCTATTTAAGGTGAGCGGATATGCGATGAATCTCAAAACTTGCCGCATTTGCGGTAAGTCTATCAATGAGGATATGGTGGTTTACGACCTAGAAACGGGGGAATTTTGCTGTTACAAGTGCCCTGTGCCAAAATACATAACGGTATCGCCTCGTGCGGTTGAGATTATGCAGAAAATTTCAAAAATACCAGTTTCTGCGCTAGAAGATATATTTATTATGGAGAACGAGGCGAGGGAATTTCGGCAAATTGTCAAGGCGAATTTTGCCTTGCGGTTCGGCTGGGAGTTGCGTAGTCTGTCTACTTCGTTTGACTAGAATTACATAATTAGGACAAAAAATGTTACAAATAAAGAATTTGACAAAATCATTTGGCGACCGAACGCTATACAAAAATGTCAATTTGGAAATCAATAAAAATGACAAAATTGGTTTGGTTGGGCTGAATGGTAGTGGTAAGAGTACTTTCCTCAATATTTTGAGCGGCAAAGATTTGGCTGACGAGGGCGAAATTTGTTGGCAAGACAAGTCGATTACCCCTATCGAGGAAATACCGAACACATTTCCAAAACTGGCATAAAACAGGTGAGGGGGTATTTGGCGAAAGCGGGGCTGACGGCAAAGCAGGTTTTGCTACCCATTGAGAGGTTGAGCTGTGGGGAGCGAACCAAACTCAAACTGTACAAGTTGTTGATTGAGTCGCACAACATTTTGGTGTTAGATGACGAACAACCATTTGGACAAAAACGCAAAGGTAGCGTTAGCAAATAAGATAAACGACTACAAGGGGGCTTGTATCGTTGTTTCGCACGAAAAGGGCTTCAACAAGTTGCTAGATGCACAAGAAATCAACTTGCGTAAGAAGTAGGATGGCGTTGTTATAGACCTATTTTGAATGTAAAGGTTAAAAAAGTACTTGCGTTTTGAGAATTTTTGGGTATAATATAGCAGAGGATAAACTTGTTCGGAGCATACACGCTTTTTAGTGTCGGGGAATTTGGCAAAAATAGTGATTTTGCGAATAGTTTTGTCGAATTTGTGAGGTGCTATGCAGTTTTTGAGCGAGATAAAAGGAGAGAAAATTTTGTTATCATTACAAAATGTAAGTTATCAAGTAAAGGAAAACGGCAAGGTTCGACAGATTTTGAAAGGCATTACCTACGATTTTGACTTGGGCAAAAACTATGTTATCACAGGGGCGAATGGTTGCGGAAAGTCGACTCTTGCCAAAATCATTATGGGTATTATTCCGCTAACAGGCGGCAAAATTCTGCTGGACGGCAAGGATATTACCGAGTTTTCGATTACCGAAAGGGCAAATCTAGGGCTGGCTTTTGCAATGCAGCAGCCTGTGCGCTTCAAGGGGTTGAGTGCCAAGGAAATGCTAGAATACGCCAGCAAGGATACAATGCACACTTCGAGTGCGTGCGAGTATTTGGGTAAGGTTGGATTGTGTGCTAGGGAGTATTTGGATAGAGATTTGGACAATACTTTGAGTGGCGGCGAGTTAAAGCGAATTGAGATTGCTACCGTCCTCGCTAGGCGTGCGAAAGTGAATATTTTTGATGAACCTGAGGCTGGTATTGATATTTGGAGTTTCAATAGTTTGGTCGATATTTTTAGAAATTCGATTTCGCCAAATTCTCTCAATATCATCATCAGCCATCAAGAGAAACTTTTTAAGAGTGCTGATGAGATTTTGCTAATTGATGACGGTGTTGTGGCTATGGCTGGTAAGCCTAGCGAGATTTTGCCGAAACTCGGTAAGGCTCGCAATTGCAGAAAGTTGGAGGGGGTGTAAATTATGGAAAAAGTTGATAGTGATTTGTTGCTAAAAATTGCAGATTTGCATTCCGTTCCGCAGGGTGCGTACAATATCCGCAAGAATGGTAAGTTGCTCGCTCGTCAATGTGTGGAGGGAATTGAAATTACCTCCAAGGAGGACAAGCCTGGCATCGATATTCGTGTCGCAGACGGGGTGAAAGGGCAGAGTGTACATATACCTGTGATTGTAACTGAGAGTGAAATCAATGATTTGGTTTACAACGACTTTTACATAGGCAAAAACGCCGAGGTTCTGATAGTCGCTGGTTGCGGCTTGCACAATGACGGCGACAAACTCAACTCGCACGATGGTATCCACGAGTTTTGGATAGGCGAGGGAGCGATTGTTCGCTATGTTGAGAAGCATTTGGGCGAGGGTAATCAGAATGTTGAGAAAAATTTGAACCCGACAACTATTGTGCATTTGGCGAAAAATTCGCATTTTGTTATGGAAACGATGCAGTTGGGCGGTGTGAGCCACAGCGAGCGTGTTACCGAGGCGGATTTGGAGGATAATGCGGTTTTGGATATCAAGGAGTCTATTCTTACCGAGGGAGAGCAGGACGCTAGCACGACTTTTAGTGTGGAATTGAACGGCAAAAAGTCTAGGGTGAATGTGGTCAGCCGCAGTGTGGCAAAGGGCAACAGTAGGCAAGCGTTTATATCGGAAATCAACGGAAATAACGAGAGTTGGGGGCATGTGGAGTGTGATGCGATTGTATTTGACAATGGTCAAGTCGCTAGTACACCAGCGCTACAAAATACACACCCTGATGCAACTCTTACTCACGAGGCAGCGATTGGTAAAATCGCGGGCGACCAAATTATTAAATTGCAGACCTTGGGGCTTAGTCAAGAAGAAGCCGAGGCTGTAATCTTAAAGAGTTTCTTGCAATAATTTTTTGGAGGAATTTTATGGCTAAAATTATTATGACAGGGGATAGACCTACTGGCAAATTACATATCGGGCATTATGTCGGCTCGCTACGGGAGCGTGTGCGTATGCAGAATGAGGACAAATATGACGGCTATTATTTGATGATTGCCGATGCGCAGGCTTTGACTGACAATTATGACAATGTCGAGAAAGTTCGCAACAACATCATCGAGGTGGCTCTGGATTATTTGGCGGTAGGGCTTGACCCTAACAAAATTACTATTTTTATTCAATCCGAAGTGCCAGAGTTGACTGAATTTACATTTTATTATATGAATATGGTTACTTTGGCTCGCTTGGAACGCAATCCGACTGTCAAAACGGAAATTTTGCAGAAGAATTTCAATAACTCAATCCCTGTGGGGTTCTTGTGCTATCCGATTAGTCAGGCGTCTGATATTACCGCTTTCGGCGGTACATTTGTGCCAGTCGGCGAGGACCAATTGCCCGTAATTGAGCAGGCGAGAGAGATTGTTAGGACATTCAATCACTTGTACAAGACTAATGTTTTGGTTGAGCCGCAAGGCATTGTGCCGAAGGAGGAGAGTTGTAGGAGATTGGTTGGTACGGACGGCAAGGCAAAAATGAGCAAATCGCTCGGTAACACGATTTATTTGTCAGATGAACCTGATGTGATTAAGCAAAAGGTTCGTGATATGTATACCGACCCAACTCATATTAAAGTTAGCGACCCTGGCAAAGTCGAGGGTAATGCTGTGTTTGAGTATTTGAATGCCTTTTGTAGGGACGAACACTTCGCAAAATACTTGCCAGAGTATAAAAATCTTGACGAGTTGAAGGCTCACTATATGCGTGGTGGTTTGGGCGATGTCAAAATAAAGAACTTTTTGTTTGAGGTGCTCAATGAAGAGTTGACTCCGATTAGAGAGAGAAGAAAAGAGTTTGCAAAGGACAAGGACAAGGTTATGCAAATGCTTTTTGACGGGAGCGATAAGGCTAGAAAAGTTGCTGGCGAAAATCTAGCGAAACTCAAAACTGCGATGGGTATCAATTACCGCAATAAGTAGTTTTTGGGTGAAAAAAGCTATAAACATAACTTAAAGTCTAACATTAGAATACTACACAATTTTGAGATTAATAGATGGGAAGTGCCGATTTATGGCACTTTTCTGTTTTTTGTTGTTATTGTAATTGGGGTCAAATAGTTGTTTGTAGCGAAGCGATAAATTTTGTTTTTTTGGGTATTGAAATTTGCGTTCTTTTATGGTATAATATCTTATAAAGATATTTGTGAGGGGAAAAATGGAAAATAGAGAGAGAAAAATTAGTTTTAGAATTTCAGACGATTTTTATCAAGAAATTATGAATTACATTAACGAAAAGGACATTTCACTCAGTACTTTTATTAGGCTTGCCATTATGGATACGATGGATATTAACAGGCAGGTTGATGTGGTAGAGCTTTTGGATGGCAAGGGACAATGCGGCGAAATTGAGGAATTAAAAAGAAATTTTGAGGTAGAAAAACTTTCTATGGAAGTTCGTTTGCAGACTTTGAGAGCGGAAAAGGCGGAATGTCAGGTTGAATTGGAGAGGTTGAAAGCTGAAAACGAACGCCTAAAAATGGACGCTATTTATCGAGAGGCTTTGCAACACGCTCAAAATAGGATAAATATGGACAGTAAGTTAAAATCTGAGGAGAAAAGCCAGTCAATGGAGCAGAGTAGTGAAGAAACAGCCGATTATTATGCTGATGAATCAGAAATGTTCTATTACTAAAATTTATTTTTCAAAATAGCATTTCTAAATGTATAAATCAAATAGACACCATATGAGGGTGTCTTTTTTGTTGGATTTGTGAAATGCAAGGTAAAAATTTATTGTTCAAATACTTCTTCCCAAAATCAAAAAAATAGCAAAAAAATTAGTAAAAAATGGTAAAAAAATAGTGAAAAATTGCTGTAGAAAAAATTTTTGTAAAAAATTAAAAAAAGTGTCAAAATTTAGTTGACACTGCAACCTTGAATACATATAATAAAAGTGAAAAAACGGGTTGCGGTGCAAGAAGCATTTTTGGTTTGAGATTGGTGGAGTTTGTCTATTTAGCGGTTCAGAAAATTAAGCAAAGCATAAAAGCATAAGGCGGGGTAACCCTACGAGGGGGGATTTGGTATGAAAAATGCTTTGCTAAAAAAATTTGAAGAATCGCTAGTTTCAATTTTACCGATTTTGATTATTGTATTGATTTTGGCTGTAACATTAGTCCCCCTTGACTTTGTGTTGGTTGTGCAATTTTTGATGGCGTCTGTATTTTTAATTATCGGTATGACGCTTTTTACGCATGGGGCGGATACAGCGATGTTGCCGATAGGTAATCACATAGGTTCGTATTTGTCCAAAACTGCAAAAATTTGGCTAATGATGATTGTTGGCTTCTTTTTGGGTGTGGTAATTACAATTGCCGAGCCTGACTTGATGGTTTTGGCAGAGCAAGTTGTGAGTATAAATACGTGGCTATTTATTGCGGTTGTCGGTATTGGTGTTGGATTATTTATGATGCTGGCAATGCTTCGTACTGTACTCAAAATCCCGCTAAATATAATACTAGCGGTATCATACGGTATAATTTTTATCCTATCATTTATTATTCCTAATAACTTTGTGCCGCTATCTTTTGATTCCGGTAGTGTAACTACGGGGCCGATTAGTGTGCCATTTTTGATGGCGTTCGGTCTAGGATTTGCTGCGGTGCGTGCGCAAAGTGGTAAGCAAGACGATTCTAGTTTCGGTATGGTGGCACTAGGGAGTGCTGGTCCAATCTTGGCGGTAATGATTTTAGGATTTTTTGTCGACCCAAATACTTTGGCGGGATCTAGCGAGGTTGTCAATTCGTGTGATACCGTTGGTGCAGGGCTAATGCAATTCTTGACGAGTATGCCAACATATCTAGGTCAAGTTGCTCTGGTAATTGCGCCAATTTTGGTAATTTTCCTATTGTTTCAATTTTTTGCGCTCAAATTACCCAAACACGAGGTTTTCCGTGTGCTAATGGGATTATTGCTTGTTTTCTTTGGAATAACTATATTCTTTACTGGCGTAAATGTTGGATTTTTGCCAGTAGGTAGTGCGTTGGGACATGGGTTGGCTGAAAGTACGTATTCGTGGGTACTGATACCAGTGGCTATTGTTATCGGTTTTGTAATCGTGTTAGCTGAGCCTGCGGTGCACGTTTTGGCAGAACAGGTGGAGAAGATTACCGAGGGTAAAATCGCCAAAAAGACAATCTTTTTTAGTATGTGTATTGGTGTAGCGGTTTCGCTAGGGCTGTGTGCAATTCGGATTATGTGCCAATTCAGTATTTGGTGGGTGTTGGTTCCTGCCTATGCGATAGCGATTACGCTTTCATTCTTTGTACCTAGGATTTTTACGGGCATTGCTTTTGACTCGGGTGGTGTGGCGACTGGTGCTATGGCTACGACCTTTGTTATGCCGATGTTTGTCGGGGCGTGTGGTGCAATGGGAATTGATACAATGCTGTATGGATTCGGAACGCTTGCATTTATTGCAGTAACGCCGCTATTGACTATTCAAATTTTGGGTTTGGTCGTTGGTATTGCGAATCGCAAGAAAGAAAAGGCTTTGGCAGAGGAATATGTCGGCAACAAGCGTGTGGAAATTGTCGAGTTTGATTAGGAATAGGGGGCAGATTTATGGCTAAGGGAAAAGCGCCGTTCAAAATGCTTATATGCATTATTGATAAGACAAAAGCGGATTTGGCATTACAAATTTTGAAAAACGCACACGAAAATATTGGTATTAGTAACATTGTGCTAGGCGTTTCAAAATTAGGGACTATGGATATTATGGGGCTGGCAAGGAAGGAGCGGACGATGATTACATCGCTGGTGAGGGCAAATAATGCGACTCGTACGATTCAGGCGCTTGATTTGCTCCTATGCCCTGATGATGAGGACAGTTACGGCTTGGCGTTTACCGTGCCTATGAATAGTGCAAGTCGTGATACAATAAATTATTTTACGCCCAAAAAGGAGAATTAATTATGTTTTTGAAGCAAGATATGAATGTAATTATTACTGTGGTTACGAGAGGATTTGCGGATAAGGTTATGGAGGCTGCAAAGAGTGCTGGTGCGGAGGGGGCGACCATCTTTAACGCACGAGGAAATGGTATTCACGAATCGGACACAATTTTGGGTGTAAGTATTCAGCCCGAGAAAGAAGTTGTGATGATTGTGGTGCGGAAGAATATTCGCAAAAAAGTTATGCGTGCTATTTGTGTGGACTGCGGTATGAATGAGGAGGGTCGTGGCTTGTGTTTTAGTCTGCCAATTGAGGAAATCGGTGGTGTAAATCATTGGATGGAATTGGCTGGTAGCAAGAAAAAAGTTGTCGCAAAACCTGCCTCAAAAAGTACTGCAACCGCAAAGCAGAATGATGGGGTTAAAGCTGCTAATCAAGACGAAAAAGTAGCGGAAAAATCGGAAGCAAAAAATTTGGAAGAAAATACGAGAAAAATAGAAAAAAATTCAGAAGAAAAGACTGAAAATAAAAGTTAGGAAAAAGTTTCTGACGAAGAAAAGTAGATTTTTTGATTTGTTTTGGGTTTCAAAAAGTGTTAGGAGAGTAAAATTATTTGCTTTTCTTTTTTTATCCCAAATTGTGGAAAAGTGCTGTTTTTTATGGTTAAGTAGATGTTTTTTGGGCACAAAGTTTACAAAAAATGTGGGTTAAATGCAGATTTGTGCGGTTTTGACTGTGGATAACTCGCAAAAAATAAATTAAAAATTTTTGAAAAAAGAGTGTCCTCTTACTTTACTTTTTGCGTTTTGTGTGCTAGACTTGTCTTATCGTAAAAAAGAGAGATTTTACAGAAGATGAATCCGATAAAAGGGGGAAATTATGCAGGAATATATTGACAAACAATGGGCGAAATGCCTAGATGATTTTCCCAAAAAAATCAGTTCTTATGCGATGGATTTGTGGATAAACACCTTGCAACCTATCAACATAGAAAATAATACTCTCGTGCTGGTTGCTCCAACCGATATGTGCCGGCAGCAAATTTATAATATTTATCTCAAAAGAATGCAAGAGGTTTTGCGTGAGCATTTTAATCTCGAAAATGTGCATGTGCTTTTGCCTGAGGAAAGGGATGAGTATGTTGAGGCGTTTAATTTGAGTCATCCGAGCGCTGATTCGGTTTTGGAGAATAAAGCGACAACTACTCAAAATCCTTTTAACCCGAGGTACACTTTTGACAACTTTGTGGTTGGTACAACCAATCAGGTTATATATGCGGCTGCGAGGGCAGTAGCCGAGTCGCCTGCGGTTAGGTTCAACCCGCTGTTTATATATGGTGCGTCAGGTTTGGGCAAGACTCACTTGCTCCACGCAATCGGTAATTACATTTGGGCGCACAAGACGAGTAATCTCAATATTGTGTATGTAACTTGCGAGCAATTTACTAATGCATTTTTGGAGGCGTTGCGTGTCAGCCGTGAGAAAGGTATGGACTCGTTCCACCGTAGATATAGGCAGGCTGATGTGTTGCTAATTGATGATATTCAGTTTATTAGTAGCAAAAAAGGTGTGCAAGAGGAGTTTTTTAATACTTTTAATGACCTTTACCAAGCGGGCAAGCAGATTATTATCAGTAGCGACCGACCTCCGAGAGATATTGAAACGCTAGAAGAAAGGCTGCGTTCTCGTTTCGCTGGGGGCTTTATGCAGGATATTCAGCCGCCTGATTTTGAGACAAGGCTACTCATTATTCAGAAGAAAATTGAGTTGGAGCGGTTTGAGTTTGAAAAGGGGCTAGATTACGAATTGGCAGAGCGTTTGTCTAACCTAAATATTCGTGAAATGGAAGCGATTTTGCGGAAAATATACTTCTTGGCTAATTTCCATGGGAAAGTGGTCGCAACAAAGGCGGATATGGAGGAAGTGCTGCAAAAAGAGGGGACTACTCACGAGCCAACTTTGGATTCGAAACTCACGCCAGACCGTATCCTCAATACTGTGTGCAAGTATTTTACCATTGACGAAAAAGATTTGACAGGGCGTAAACGCAACAAGGAGATTGTTGAGCCAAGGCAGATTTGCATTTATCTAATGTGGTCGCAACTTGCGATACCGCTAACCACGATTGGGCAGATATTTGGCAGAGACCACACTACAATTATTCACGCTCGTGATAAAATTATGGAGCAGGTCAAGAGTAGCGGGCAAATGAAGAAAATTCTCAACGATATAAATAATTTGCTGAAAGATTACTGATTTTTGGAACGGAGGCAAAATAACAAAACCGTCCTTATTTTGAGTTGATTTCAAAGTGGGGCGTTTTTTTGTTTCGGTTAGACTTTGTGTGGGATAGGATATGACATAAAAATTTATAAAATGCGGTGAAATCCTCTTGACAAAATCGATTAACTTATATTATAATTGTTTTGATATTTGGCGGCAACTCTCGTCAAATATCAAAACTTTTTTGCTCTTTTTTGGGGGGTAACCCCTTTGTGCGGGAGTAGCTTAGTGGTAAAGCTCCAGCCTTCCAAGCTGGCCATGAGGGTTCGATTCCCTTCTCTCGCTCCAACAAAAAGACACCTCGATATGAAAATTCAGGATACGAGGTGTTTTTGCTTTTTTATAAGTCAAGTAACTTTTGAATAAATATATCCGCTGTTTCTTTATCAATTTCGATATTTGGGTTTTCTAGTAATTCGTCAATTTCTTTTCCTATAAATTGGGTTACTCCTTTTGAATTTCTGCCCGCCCAGTGATGAACAATAAGGGTGTTATTTAACAGGTCTTTACAAAAAACTGGGCAAAGAAGTGTTTTGATATTCTTGTTTTTATCAATGCCAATAAAATATAGTAAATAAACGGAGTTCTTTTTACTTAAAAATTTCAGTAGTTTATCAATATTGTAAGCTTTCGGGTTAGAATTTAGGAATAATATTTTTGTCTTTATATCGGTTTTCGTTTCGAAAACATTAAAATTTTGATTATAATCTCCTAAATCGTTGTGGTTTTTTATGTCGGGCAGTGTTGTGCCATTTAGTAATGCTGTAATCAAAGTATTTTTATAATTACTATCATCATTAGTTATAAGGCTTTCTATTAAATTCCCTCTTATGTTTACATTTTCTATGAAAGCGGTAATACAAATTTCATTTTTAACAGCTTGAACTCTATTGAAAAGTTCTTGATTAAGTAGTGTGAAATAAGGGGAATTTACAAAACTTTTGCATCGTTGGATTGAATTGAATAAGTTTGTTCGTTCTTCTCCATTTGGCACAAATTTTTTGCCTATAGGGGATATTTGGTTTGTTGATTCTACTAGACGAGCCAGATTTTCTTCAAATGTATAACAACTATGGATTGCAAACAGTTTTTCAAAATTTTCGGGTGAATTGTCAAGGTCTTCTATTTTTTTGATAATATCAGAACCATTGAAACTACCTCTGATATTGTCCAACCTTAATTCTTGTGAAGAATGGCTGATTCGTTTTAGAAATGTTGTATTTGACAAAAATAAAGTATTTTTTTGAGGTAATACTACACAAACTATAAATGGGATTTTATCATATTTTTGCAGGGCTGACAATGAAAGGACTGTATTCGCAAAATTTGGAGAACTCGCTTTACAAAATCTGATTGCGAAATTTTCACAATAGAAAACCTTTCTATCTTGAATTAAGTTGAATTCTGCTCTGATTTTTTGTGATAATGTTGTTTTATCGTTTAGTTTAGCGTTATTGTTAATAAAGGTTACTAATGAGTTAATTATTGAAAAATCTACCATAATTTATTTTCTTTAGTTTTTCCTTTTGACTTTATTTTGTTCTGATAAGGTATTTCTTTCCCAAAATACTCCGTCTGTATATCCTTGGATACTTTTGTCTTTTTCAGCAATAGATAAACGGTATTCTGCCCAAGAGCAGTACAAAGGATTTTGTTCTATACCTATGTAATGACGACCGAGTTTTTTTGCAACTACGGATGTTGTTCCAGAACCCAAAAATGGATCAAAAACGACATCACCAGGGTTGCTGCTGGCTAAGATTAATTTTGCTAATAATTTTTCTGGTTTTTGGGTTGGGTGTGCCGTATTTTCGGGCATTGACCAGTATGGTATAGATATGTCGTCCCAAAAATTTGAAGGGTAGGTATTTCTATAACGCCCATCTGATGTTTCTTCCCAATCTTTGGGTTTGCCTTGTTGTTTGTATGGGGCTATTACTTTTCTCCTAGACATAACATCTTTTACGTTAAAAGTATAATTTTTTGATACAGTTGCAAACCAAATATCTTCCATACCATTTTTCCAATTCGTTTGAGCCCCGCGTCCTTTTTCCCTTTGCCATGTAATTCTATTGACTATATTAAAATATTGATTTAAAACGTTGCCTATAAGTAGGCTAGATTGCCAATCACAGCAAACATAGATAGTTGCGGTTGGTTTTAGTAGGGGTAGTACTAATTTAATCCAGTTTTCAGTATATTTTACATAATCAGTTTCGTTCAATTTTGAAAATTTCATACCGTGAAAATTTTTATCAAGATTATAACAAGGGTCTGCGATAAGTAAGTCAACGCTTTGAGGAGGAATGTATTTCATTATTTCGAGAGAATTGCCTACTATTGTTTTATCCAATATGTTATTAATTTCTGTTGGCGACTCGATTTTGACGCATTTTGATAAATATTCAGAACCTTGTTCTATTCCAAAATCAATTGTTTTGTTTTTTGGGGATTTCATTTGTGCCTCCACTAGTTTATTAATTCATTGTATCATAATATTTGATTTTTTTCAAGTTGAATAGAGATTGTAGTTTAATTTTGAGTTAATCACTCAAAAAACTGGGAGTTAAAGAGGATTTCGGGGGCGGTGGGGTGAATGGCTTTCGCTAGATTGTGGTAGGTTTTTGCGAGGGAGAGGTTGTTGAGGTAGTAGTAGCAGATACTCAAATCCACATAAGGGCGGTAGTTGTGGAAGTCTGGTTCTATCCAGCCGCTCGTTTCGCTGGGAAGAGTGAGGGCGATTTTGAGCCAGTCGGCGGCAGTGGAATAGCGTTTATCCTGAATTAGCAGCTCGGCGAGGAGGCAGATAGTTTTTGCTCTCGGTGCGGCGTAGTCGAAACTTTGGATAAGGGATAACCTTGCCTTTTCGTAATTGTGGAGATTGATGTAGCAGTTGGATTTGATAATGCAAGCGTCAATTTTGTTCTCTACCCAGCCGCCATTTTCGGTTAAAAATTCGTCCAAGGTGCGGATTGATTTGTGATAATTATTGTTGTAGTACAATTCTCTTGCGTAATAATACTTTGCTCGTGGGGACAAAGTTTTGCCCGATTTAAGCAAATTTTTGTAGATGTTTAGATTGCGCTTTTGGGGCGTTGGGCGAACTTTTTTATGCTGAATTTCTATGTCGCTATGGATAATTTTGCCTCGTGGAGAAATTGCTTCGTGTACGGGTTCGCACCAAGCGAAGCCACAAACTCTGCGCAAAATCCTTTCTCGATAGTAATAAAACTCGTTTGGCGGTGGTGAAACAATATATTTTGCCATAATGCAATCGGGTGGAGAATTGGTATCAATATCCTGCTTTAATTGATTGATTTTTTCGCAATTTTGCGGGTCAATATAGTCGTCTGCGTCCAGCCACATAATGTAATCGCAGGTGCTAAAAGAGAAACTATAATTGCGTGCCGCACTAAAATCGTTACACCATTTGTAGTTAAAGACTTTGTCGGTATATTGGGTGGCAATGGAGCGGGTTTTGTCCCGACTGCCAGTATCCACAATTATGATTTCGTCTGCGAATTTTTGGACGCAGTCTAGGCAACGGGCGAGGACGGCGGCCTCATTTTTTACAATCATACATACACTTAGGCTAATCATATTAATTTTATATGAAAGCCGCAGGTTTATTGTTCGGGTTTGTCTGTTTCGGGTTCTTTTTTGGTTGCTTTTTGAGGTAAATCTTGGCTCAAAGCGCTAGCGGTAGTTTCTACTACTGTATTGCTTTCGTCCGTATTAGAGGCGTTTTCAGTAGCGTTTTTCTTCTTGTTTTTGATACACAGAACGATTGTCAAGATTGCGCCGAAAAGAACAGTTAAGATGATTGCTGTTACATACCACGCAATGCGGTTGTTAGACAAAACATAATTGCGGTAAACTAGAATTTGTGCGGGAGGATTAGCAAAAGTTCCGCTCCAAAAATGTGCTGAATAGGCAGTGGTTGAATTTGTACCTACGCCCTCGGGAAGCATAATTGTACCAGTTTCGTTAGCGTTTGAGCGGTAGCCGTTTGATAGTGGGAAGCACTTGATAATATTGAGTTGGATTTTGTCTAGCAGCTGGTCGCAAAGGGTAGCGTTGCCGCCGCAAATGTTAATCCTAAAATCCTCGTAAATGGTAGCATATGGGATATAGATACCCAGAGCTTGGGTAGACAATTTGCCGCTGGAATCAAGGAGCGAAGTGTCTTGGACAATGTATCTTGATACAAAAAGCCCGTAAACTATTTCTGGTTTGGTGTTGTCTAAGTCTTCTTGGGTAATGCCGTAAAAATTGCAATACGCCTCAAAAGTGGCGAATGAAACAGCAAAATTATATGTGTAGGTGCTGCTTGGGTCATAGCCATGCTGGATTTTGACACCAGTCAAATCGAGCCCGTGAGTCCGCATAAAACTCTCTTGTTCTGCGGCGTAAGTCTGTATTTTCTGCATAATTTGGGTAGGGTTTAGCCCCAAATTCGTGCAGGCGGTGCTATCGACCTTGATTTGATATTCAGTGCTGCGAGAGCCGTCCTTATAATAAATTGAGTATTGCGTGGCACTGCTGCACCCAGCAAAAAGGAAAATTGAGCAAATGAGCATACAAAAGCAGCAGCCGATAGTCCTGAGTTTATTCAATGTAGTTATCTCCTAGAAATATTATTAACAATATATTACCAAGAATACGCAAAAAAATCAAATATTTTGCTCAACCTTTTTGTGTAGTATAGTCTATAAAGTAAGATATGTTTATGTAGAGAATTTGTAAAATATTAAAAAATGGGGGCAAATTTATTTGACACTTATGCGTTTTATTTTGTATAATTAGACAAAATTATAGTATATTCTTGGTTTTTGGGCAAAAAATACTATTGACTATAATAATAGGAGGGGGAAATGCGTAGTAACACTAGGTCAAAAACTTGGGCATTGTTTGCGATTTTGTGCGCGGTGGCTTTGGCTGTTGTTTTTTTGTTCGCTGGGTGTGCTAATACCACGAGCAACATAACTACCGACAACACAGGGGACACGGGGAATTCTACTACCATTATAGATAATAGGGTGGACGGTGGTTCAAAGTTGGCGGGCGGTTCTGCTACTACCTCGAATGGGGTGTCTACTGCTGTGCCTGATACTGGTTATGAATTGAGTTATTGGAATAGGACAAAAAACAGTGTAACAGCCAAGTTCGCTACCACACCTACGGTAACTGTTGGGAGTGGAGAGAGTTATACCCCTGTTTTTGTGCAGACATCTACGATTACACTTGTTAGTACTGCTGCTGAATTAAAAACTGCGATGTCTGGTAACAAGAATATCAAGTTGACTGCGGATATTGTAACTACATCGTCTACCTTTACGCCTGTTAGTACATTTAGCGGAGTATTGGACGGTGCTGGACACAAGGTAACTATCAACTATACTTCGGCTGATACGAATATCGGTGGGTTGTGCTTGACCTTGACTGGCGTTATCAAAAATTTGGTTCTTGACGGCAAAGTCGAGGGTAGCGGTATTAGTGCTGACCAATCGGTTGGTGGTTTCGCTAGCGCTATAAATGGTGGTTTGATTTCGCAATGTGCAAACTATGCAGCGGTTTCTACAAAGTCTGGTATTGCGGGTAGTTTTGTGGCAAAGGCTGCAAACACAACTGCTCGTGGTAGTACTATCAACTCTTGCCAAAACTTCGGCTCAGTTTTGGGTGCTAAGGTAGGTGCGATTATTTTCTCAAATGGTACTGCTGCTAGTCCGCTAGTTAATTTGGTAAAGAATAAAAATTCGGGCGCAATTCAGACTACAACTATTGCGTAAGAAATAAAAAGTATGTGCTGAATATGGGTACATACTTTTATTTTACAAAATAGTGTGATTTTTCGGCAAAAGTTGTAGGGCGCAGTACTTGATTTTTGGTGTTTTATATTATATAATATCAAAAAACGGGGCGAATATGGGTTTTTGGGATATTATTACTGGCGGTTTTGCTAATAAAACACAACGGCTACAAATGGAAAAGAGTGGGCTAAATATTGAGGGGCTTGATTCTAGTAAAATTGGTATTTTTCAGCCGATTACATTTTATGATATCACTCAATTTGTAAAGCGAATGAGCAAAAAAGTGCCGCTAATTGTCAATTTTATGGGGTTGAAGCCCTCGGAAGCGGAGCGAAGCCTTGACTTTGTATGTGGGGCTGTGTGTGCTTTGAATGGAAAATTTGAGAAAATTGGGGAGGGAATTTACTTTTTTGCCCCTCCTAATATGACTTTGGATATGGATAAAAATTACAAAAGGACATAGTATGCAGATAAAATTTTTTTATATACTTTCTATTTTGATTATTGCGGGCGACTTGATTACCAAGCATTTTTTGGAGGGCGTTGTCGCTCCGTTTATCCCTAATTTTGTTAGTATTTACAGCGTACACAACTACGGGGCGAGTTGGAGCATGTTGAGTGGGGCAACTTGGGTATTCATCGTGATTGCTTGCGTTTTTGTTGTCGGAATGTTGGCGTTTGATATATTTTATAAGAAAAATTTTAGGGCAAACGGCTGGTACAAGGTGGGCTTTGCTTTATTACTCGGCGGGATATTTGGAAATTTGATTGATAGAATTGCCTTTGGTTATGTGCGTGATTTTATCAAGCTGGAGTTTATGAGTTTCCCTATATTTAATATTGCGGACATTGCGCTCACTGTCGGGTGTATTTGTTTGGTAATTTGGCTGCTATTTTTCGGGATGCGTGGCGAGAAAGAAAAAGAGATGATTAAAGTACAGGAGAAATGATTTTTTATGGAAAAAATCGAAATTACAGAGAGTGAAAAGGGTGTGCGTCTGGATACTTTTTTGGTGGAGCGGTATGCGGATTTTTCTAGAAGCGGACTACAACAACTCATCAAAAAAGGAAATATTTTGGTAAACGATGAAACCAAAAAGGCTGGTTATTCGCTGCATGTGGGTGATGTAATTTCGCTGGATTTTCCTGAACCTGTGGCGGTGAACTTGGTTGCGCAAGATATTCCGCTTGATATCGTGTACCAAGATGAAGATTTGGCGGTTATCAACAAGCCGCAAGGGTTAACAGTTCATCCTAGTCCTGGGCATAGCGATGGTACTTTGGTTAATGCGTTGCTATTCCATATTCGAGATTTGTCGGGGATAAACGGCGAGTTGCGTCCTGGAATTGTGCATAGGTTGGACAAAGATACTAGCGGGCTAATGCTGGTGGCGAAGAACGATTTTGCGCATAGGAATTTGGCGAAACAAATTGCAGAAAAATCTTGTGTAAGGCGGTATGTTGCTCTATTGGAGGGGCATTTCACGCCCGAGGAGTACACGCTAGAAACGCATTTTGCTAGGTCGAGTACGGATAGAAAGAAGATGGCGGTTACGCAAAATCCAGAGGATAGGGTGGCGATTACTACCTTTTTGGTCAAGGAGTATTTTGACAACTATACTTTGTGTAATTGCGTTCTCAAAACTGGGCGGACGCACCAAATTCGTGTGCATTCGGCATACCTAGGACACCCGATTGTGGGCGACCCTGTGTATGGGTACAAGAAGCAGAAATTTAATCTCGCTGGTCAGTTGTTGCATTCGGAGTATATTGAGTTTACGCACCCCAAAACGGGGGAAAGAATGTCATTTTACGCAGAGATGCCCGCTTATTTTAGCAAAATCGTAGACTTGTTGCGTAAAAAAACAAATAATTCTTGACAATTTTTGTCATCGTAAAGTATAATAGATTAAGTAATTTTTGTGGGAGGGTTTATGGCAAATTTGGAGTTTAAGCGTGCCATTAACTTTATGGGGTTTTTGGCGACAATGCTGATTGCTTTGGCTTTGGTGATTTCGCTAATTGTGTCGCTATTCCAGAATGGCAGCGGAATTTTGATTTTCAAAATCACTGATGTGGTGTCTGCTCTGGTGTTCTTTTCTAGTATTTTGGCGTATTTTATTACGATTGTTGCAGGCTTTTATTATGTCAAGACCAAGAGTAATAGGTGGTTTATGGCGCTACAAATCATCGGCACAATTTGTATTGTTGCTGCGGTGATTGTCGGTGCGTTTTGTTAGGTAGTGTATGAGAGTGAGAGTTGATTTTGTTTGCTTTTTGTGTGCACTGGGATTGGCAGTCGTGTGTGCGTGCTTGATTTCGGTGTGGCGTGGTTTCGCAATTTTTACGGGAATGTTTGCCTGTGTCGCAAGCGTGATTTATGTGTGGTGGCGATATAAGAAGTATACTGCCTACAAGACAACGGTTGATGAGCAGAAATTTCAAGATGCGTATGTGTACGCTGACGAGAATAATACAAATTTTGACCCCAAGAGCTTTACATATTCTAGAAAAGATGAGAAAAAAATTGCAACAACAATGCGTGGGCTGAGGTCTATGATTTTGGCAGGCGTTGTGCTTTGTGTGGCTTCGGCGACCTTGGTGGTTTTTGGTTTTTTGATGGTTTTGTAATAAAATATAGAGTAGGGCGGCTAATGTCGCTCTTTTTTTATTGACAAAATTGATTTGATTTGATATACTTACAGTATAAGCGGTTGTGGCGGAACGGCAGACGCGCTAGGTTCAGGTCCTAGTGGGTGCATAACCCGTGGAGGTTCAAATCCTCTCAACCGCACCATAATAGGAGAACAATTTGTTCTTCTTTTTTTATTTGTAATTACGTTGTATTATTAGGTTGTGTGTTTGAGGTTAAAACATATTTTTATATGTTTGTTGGAAATTAAGAATATTGGACTTGTTTTGTCGAAAGTGGAGTGTGTGGTATTGGGCTTTTGGAATAGTGTTATGCAGTGTGGTATATTTAGAGTGTGTATGGGAGGGAAATATGGCTGTGGCGGTGATAGATGGTTGCGAAAAGTTGAATTTGTGTGGTGAAAACTACAAATTGTTGTTGCTATGCATTTGTGAAGATGAGTTGGATAGCAATGTGGTGGCGGAATCGCTAAGTATTGAATTGTGAGGAGAATAAAAAATGCAGAAAAAATTGAGCAAAAGTGGAATTATTACCAGCCTAATTATAATGATGTTGCTGGTTGCGTGTAGTGTTGTGCTGTTCGCTGGTTGTGGTGGGACAAACCCAGTTGGTACATGGAAAGTAGATAGAATTGTCGTTGATAATGTTACAATCAAGGCTTCCGATACGGATAAAAAGGGGCAGGAAAGTGTATTTAATAATGTAATTATTCTCAATAATGATAAAACAGGCAAGGTAACGATGGGAGAAAATGCGGAGGTTGCGGCTACGTGGAAACAGGAGAATACTGCAATTACAATTAATTATGGAAACAATGACTACAATTACATATTGAGTGGTACTGAATTAACAAAAACAGACGGTACTACCAAGATTTTCTACAAAAAGTCGGCATAAATTATTGAATTTTTTGGATAATAGGCAGATTTGTTTCGTACTATTCTAATAATTGGTCGGACGGAACGAGGCTTGTAGAACTTGTAGAATATACAAAACTTGGGGAGAAATATTAATAAAAACACGGTATTATGCGTTGCATAGTACTGTGTTTTTGCATAAAACAATAAGAAAAAGAGCGATATTTCGCTCTTTTATATTTTTATTTGCTATTACGGTTTTGTTTCTTTGCGTGATGAGTGTTACGCAATGTGCGGCGTTTTTTGCCCATTTTGCTACTACCGTTTATACTAATGTGGTCATTGTAACGGCTGCCTGTTGTTTTCCCTGCAATGATAGCACGCTTCTCTCTTGGTTTGATATTTAGTTTCTTGCCACGAGGTTTGTTTTGTACAGGTTTTGCCTCACTTACATTACCATTTAGGGTTAAAGTAGAGGCTGTGATTTTTGACTTGGTTTTCTTCTCAATTTCTTGAATATCACGAATTTGTTCTGGTGTATTGAGTAGGGTGTAGGCGTTACCTGTTTTGCCAGCACGCCCTGTACGACCCACGCGGTGAATATAATATTCGTTGTTTTGTGGTAGGTCAAAGTTGATTACATGCATAATGTCTTTTACATCAATACCACGAGCCGCAATATCTGTCGTAACTAGCAAGTTATTGAGTTCTGCTTTGTATTCGTTCATTACACGCTTGCGCACGCCTTGTGGCATATCACCATGTAGTGCGAGTGCCATAAAGCCCATCTTTTTGAGGTATACTTGGACACTATCTACCATTTTCTTTGTATTACAGAAAATTATTGTTCTGCCTCTTGGGAGTTCGCTGAGTAGGGCGTGTAAAGCACGCTTTTTCTTGTCTTTTGGGCATACAAAATAACTTTGCTTGATACTAGCGATAGTTGTGTTTGGCGAGCCAACTTGGATAGTTGTTGGCTTTTTCATAAAGTTTCTAGTAATTGCCATAATGTCTTTTGACATGGTTGCGCTAAACATAATTGTTTGTCTAGTAGGTGGGGTGTTGCGTAAAATCTCCTCGATATCTGCTCTAAATCCCATATTTAGCATTTCGTCCGCCTCGTCTAATACAACGTGTTCTACAAGTCCTAGTTTCAAGGTTTTTCTCTTGATGTGGTCGAGAACTCGTCCTGGTGTGCCGATTACAATGTTTGCGCCTCTCTTGAGATTGTAAATCTGACGCTGCATATCAGCGCCACCATAAACTGCTACCGCACGGACGCCATCTAAGTGGCTAGTAATTTTCTTGACTTCTAGCAAAATCTGTTCTGCTAGTTCTCGAGTAGGGCATAGCACGAGAGATTGTACATACTTTTCTGGTATCGTATTCTGAATAATAGGTAACGCAAAAGCGTAAGTTTTGCCAGTACCAGTTTGGCTGAGTCCGACAATATCCTCTCCGCCTAAAACGATAGGTATTGCTCGGGCTTGAATTTCTGTTGGGGTGGTAATTTCTAAATCGTGCAAAATTGACACGATGTCGCCATTTAACCCCAAATCGTTAAATGATTTCATATTTTTACCTCTATAAATAATTTTTTGGTACAAAAATAAAATTGTTTTGATGATTTTCACAATTTTTGCGCTTTACTTTTGGAAAAATCAAAAAAACAAATATAGAGATATTTGCCAAGCGCATTATAATATATAACCATTTTGTACTCTATGTAGAGTATATCATATTTGAGAGATTTTGTCAATATGGATAAAAATAAAAAATTTTGCATAAATTTGGAGTTAAAATTCGGTTCAAAAAACTTTTTATAAATTTTTGATGATTGTCAAATAATACAATTTTCTTGCATATGCTTGTAAAAAAATCGGATTTGGTGGTATACTATCTATTGTTGAAAGAAGAAAAGGAGAGAAAATGAAAAATAAATTTGCAAAAATTATGTGTCTTGCACTGATTGCGATTGTTATGCCTTGTTGCATACTGTTCGCAGGTTGTTCAACGGGTACGGTTGCGGTCAAGGACATAACGTATACCAGAACAGAGGGCTTGTCAGACATATATACTATAACGTATACGGACGGGAAGACATCTGAATTTAGGGTAAAAAACGGAGCGGATGGAGCGAAAGGTGAGGACGGAAAGGATGCTCAAAATGTATCAATTACCGAGATTTTTGAAAAATACAAGGAAACTCACGCTGACGCCACTTACGAGGAATTTCTCAAAGAATATTTGAGTTTTGAGAATAACGAAAAAGCAAAGGCGATTAACGAATGTTTACTGTCTAGTTTTATTCTTTACTCGGAGTTTAAGGTTAGCGAAGTAATGCAGACGGGATTTTATACCACCCAAACTGTAAGTAGTGTATCTAGGAGTGGTGGCTCGGGCGTTTTGTACAAAATTGATGATGATTACGCGTATATAATTACAAATTACCATGTGGTTTACAGTTCAAAAGCGAATGCTGATAATAATGGTAATTTGGCGTATCGTGTAGTTGGTTATCTGTATGGCTCGGAGGGTGCTAACGATGTTATTACTGATGAGACTGGCAATAAAGTGCTAAAAGATGGTTATCCGCAATACGATTACGGTAAGTATGGAATTGAGTTTGAGTATGTCGGCGGAAGTGTGGAAAAAGATTTGGCTGTTTTGAGAACGAGTGCTGCAAATCTAAAAGCAATTAATAGTCAAGTGAAGCCGATTGCTTTTGCTGACGAGTATACTGCGGGCGAAACCGCTATTGCGATAGGCAATATTGAGGGTATGGGAATTAGTATTACCGAGGGTGTGGTTAGTGTTGATAGCGAATACATTACTTTGAGCATTGACCAAGAAAGGCGTTACCGTTCGATGAGAATTGATACGGCGATTTATCACGGTAGCTCTGGTGGTGGCTTGTTTAATGAAAAGGGACAACTCATCGGAATTACAAATTCAGGTGATGAGGAAGATGAAAACATCAACTATGCAATTCCATTGAGTATTGTAAAAAATACTGTTGAAAATATTATGTATTATTATTCTGATACAGATGAGGCGACTGTTGGAGCGTACAAAGTTCTGCTCGGTGTAACTGTTCAGTCCGATGAGTCAAAGTATGTATATGACAAATCGACTGGCAAGGGTAAGGTCGTAGAAAGTATTGGTGTAACTAAAATTAATGAGGACTCAATTGCATCAAAAATGAGCTTGGCTGAGGGTGATATTTTGGTTGCGTTTTATATCAATGGAATAGAATATGCTTTGGATAGAAATTATGAGTTGGGTGATTTACTACTGGCTGTGCGTGAGGGAGATGAAATTTACTTTAAGGTAGGGCGTGGAACTAATGCAGTAAATTCTGCAACCTACACTGTTGCCAAAGCTGACCTTTTGGAATTGGAATAAAAGAGATAAAATCGATAAATATTGAATTAAAGAGTTCTATGGCTTGATTAAGATTTGAATTTGAGTTATAGGACTTCTTTATTTTTTAATGCGGGAGTGAGAAATGTGAGGGAATTTACTTGACGGATTGTTTGGTGTTTTGATAAAATAAGGGCGGCTACAAAAAATGGAATATTTTTGAGCGGTATAAGTGCGATTTTGCATAATTATGCAAGATACTCGATTCGCTTTTTTGACAGCAAGGGAGGTAACAATTATGAAAGTTTGTCATACGCAGGCTATGAAAATGATAAAAGAGTATGAGGAGCAAAAACGAATTTTGTTGATGCGTGAGGATAATTATTCGCAGGTTTCGTACAAAGAGGGCGAAAAGAAAATTGCCAGTGATTATAACTACAACGCTGTGAGGGAGGCGGTCAAAAAACTCGATAGCGAGGTGCGTAAAATTCGTGCGGCGTTGGCTGAGGCAAATTGCAGGGTAGTGGTTGATGATTTTGAGATTACCATTGGCGAGGCTCTGGTAATGCTGGCTCAAATGCAGAGTGAAAGGCAGCATTTGGAGGGAATGGCTAACAGTGTGCAGTTGTCTAGGCGATTGACACAAAATGGTGTGATTGAGTACACTGAATGTCTATTCGATGTGGCAAAAGTCAAGCAAGATGTGAGTGAGTTAAGGCAAAAAATTAGCAATTTGCAGGTCGCTATTGATAGAGCGAATTTGACTAATTACATTGAATTATAATTTGATTTTCTGCGATATGCGTCTTTTATTTCTCTTGAAATTCGCAAGAGTTGAGAGAGGAATTTGAGATTTTTTGATTGTCAAAGAGGACAGAGTGGTTAGTAGCTTTTGCGTTAAAGTTTTGGCAGTTGTGAGAGTAATGACTTAAAGTGTATTGTTTATTGTTTAAGCACAGAGGTTTATTTTTTGCATATCGGAAAACTTTTTTTGAGGCGAGGGAAGTTCAGTTTCAACTCGTCTCATTTTTTTGTTTTTTATAAAAATTGACAAAAATTCTGCAAAAATCTCGATTTTTTTGCGTAAATTGGGGGTATTATGCATATACTATGCAAGTACTATGCAATGTTTTTACGCAGTCTTTTTGGTTAAGAGTGCGAACTTTGATGGTTTTTGACTAAATCAAGTTTTTTGTACAAAATGTCAAATTTGGGCAAAAGTGTTGAAATTTTTTGTAATCTAATCTAAAATAATACATATTGAATAAGGAGATGAAAGAAATGAGTATTTGGGGTAAAATACTGTGGGGCGTTACCGCAACGCTATTAATTGCCACTGGTATTGTTTGCTTTTGTAGTCCTGCTGGAACTTTGGCTGGATTGTCTACATTCCTTGGTATTAGTTTGATACTTTCTGGTATTGGTTCAATCGGTACTTATGTTACGACACGCAAGGTTGTAATGGGTGCTGGCTGGGTGCTTCTCGGCGGAATCGCTACAATTATTTTGGGTATCCTAGTATTGTCAAACAATGCTATGGTTAGTAATGCTTTACCAATTTTATTTGGTATGTGGATTGTGTTTATGGGACTCGCTCGAATTATTTCTGCCTTTGATGTAAAGCGTTTGAATTTTGCTGGCTGGTGGGTAGACAGTATTTGGGGCGTTGTGCTAATTTTGCTCGGCGTATTGTCATTCTATCAACCAATTGTAAACGCAATTATCATTACAATTTTTACTGGATTATTCTTTGTAATCAATGGTATTGCGATGTTTGCGGAATTATATGTCGCTTGCAAAGTGGAGAAGAAAGCTGCCGACTTTATAGACAAGTGCAACCGTATTATTGTTGAGCCTGATAGTGTAAGGCGTGAAGATTTGCCTAATGACGAGCAATAAAAATTAGACTAAACAGTGTGAATAAAAATAAAAAGAATTGTGTATTTATGCAATTCTTTTTTGTACAAAATGTGGTAAATTGGTGGGGGTTGCTGCACGTTGGAACGATGATTTTTATCGGTGGAGGAATTGGTAAATTTTTTTATGATTTCTAAAAAATTTTTGACAAAAACATTTACAAAATTGTAGCGATTGTAGTACAATATTATGAGAGTGCTAGATTTGTATTTTTTAGGGGAGTTTTTATGAAAAGCAAAGTTGATTATGATGTGAATAAAATGTTTTGGGTGGCTATGGTGTTGAGTGTGCTGTTTGTTGTCGGTATCCCGCTCACAATTGTTGCCGCTACCAAAGGTATGACTTTGCCAATGGTGCTGGGTATAATTTTTATTGTAGTGGGCTTCTACGGTATGCCTATGGCTTGGGTAAGTTACGGCGGTGTCAAATCACTGAAAAGAGTGGTGGACGCTGTAATGGAGGAACATTTGACAACAAACAAAGAGGTTGCTCAACAGTTGCAGGTTGCCGAGGAGGAGGCAAAGCAAAGCATCACAAAGGCGATAAACAAAAAGTATATCACAGGCTATATCTATGACGGTGCTGTCTTGACGCCAAATGAAAAGAAAGCACCGAAAAAGAAAGTTGTGGTGGCGAGCAATATTTGTGCCCGTTGTGGTGCGCCTATGGATTTGAGTGAGCATAATATGAAGTGTCCATATTGTGGCACAAAGTACGAAACGCAATAGTTTTGAATTTGGTAAAACTGAATTGATATAGAGAAAAGGAACACGCCGTTTGAGTGTGTTTCTTTTTTGTGGAGAATGGTTGAGTAAGAAGTAAATTATTTGCTATGTTCTATGTTGTTTATTGAAGAATGGGGTATTTGTGTGATAGAGGGTGAGGGGGACATGACAAAGAAAAAGCCTATGAGTGAGTACTCATAGGCTAAATCTTTGTTAACTGGCTCCCCAAGCAGGACTTGAACCTGCGACCTGCCGGTTAACAGCCGGACGCTCTACCGACTGAGCTATTGGGGAATAATGTTTTTGCCTTGGGGTGCTCACTGATGCGAGCGTGTGAAGGGATTGGTCAATAAAAGAGGAAGGTACTCTCAAATTTTATTGATACCCAAGACAAGAACAAGCATATTCTAGCAAATGTTTTGTGATATGTCAATAATTTTAACCAAAAATTTCAAAAAAATTACGAAAATTTTGAAAAAGTTACGGTTGCAGGTGTTTTGTGCAAAATAGGGTATTGCCAAGATACGACTTCTGTGTTATAATGACGCATATATGGAATAGGTGGATAAAGTATAGAATGAATGTAAAAAATATTTATGAATCTTTTGGTGAAATAGTGGCTGGATATGAGAAACAAGGTTTGGTTCCTGCTTTGTATGTTGAGCGAGTGAGCTGTAGCCAGTTATTATTAATAAAAAAGGTTCATTCTGCTGGGGGTATAGAACCTAGGAATTTGTTTTTTGTGTCATGCGAGACGATAATAACTGATAGTGGCACTAAGCTTGACTCATATGTTTTGTTTGCTCCGACTGAGATGCAGGCTATTGATGCTTTCAGGCGCAGGGTGGCCTTTGATAGGTTTTTGGCTCGTATCACAGCAAGTGGCAGTGTTCCTAAACTTTATGGGATAGACGCAAAAGGGTTCGTAAGAGATAGCCAATATGTACCGATGTTTAATGTATTGTGCGATAGGCAGGAAGATTTGGATGAAATTATTGAATATGCAAATAGCAAAATTTCGTGTTATGCTCGTGGCTTTGTAATGGGGCGTTTTGTAGCGAACGGTGAGGCGAATATCTCGTATATACTGAGAGAAAATTTGGCAAGTCTTAAAGATATTAAACATGTGCGTGCTAGAATGTTGAATGCGGTTTGTAATCGTGTTGCTAAAAATTTTGATGTGATACGATTGGACGATCGCGGGGGCGAGAATGAGGAGAATATTTGCGAATACCTTTATGAGACCAGCAGGGGGAGTTTTTTGGAGAATGGTGGTGCGGTAGTGGTAAAAAATTATGCGCATAATGATAAAAATTGTGAATTTGCAGAGGAGAAGGTGAAAGTTTATGAGCAACAAGCACGATATTAATCCTTATGATAGATTATTTCTAAAAACTTTGGATTACGGAGATATGCTGCCTATGGCGGTAATCAAAAACTATGATAACGAGGTACAAGAGGCTTTTGAAAGGCGTATTATTACTTTGCTAGGTAGGGTGACAAATGAAGATATTAACTTTGGAAGTGTTCGTTTTGATGAAGATGAGTATTATATCGCTGCGTGCAAAGATTCGTTTACTAGGTCTAATTTGATTAGTCACAGTCGGCTTTTGGGGCAGATGGTAGATGATGATAACGAGCCGTTAGTTTGCAAGGTGTTTGATGTAGAAAACGATTTGATGGAGGTGGGAGTTTCGCCTGTTATGCGGTTTGAAATAAAGGCTAACGCTGACAGTTCGATGAGAAGGAGTTTGGTATATAAAATGTGTAGCAGCGTTGTAAAAATGCCAGATTTTGAACTGTATCTTGTATCAATAGGGGATGAAAAGACTATTTTTGTTCGCCAGACTGGAATGGGCGAGATTTTGAGTTTCTATGATAAGGCAAAAGTTTTGGCGCTCGATATTTTGAGTGATTATCGTGGTATTATTACGAATGTTTATAAGCTAGAAATTGATGGCAAGTGCTGCAAAAATCCAGAGGACAAAAAGAATTTTGCGGCGGCGCAGAAGAGTAGTGAATGCGTGTCGAGGACTTTTGAAAAGGAGATTTTTAGGAGTCGTGCAGAAAGGTGTATTACCGCTGCTGATTTGTGTGAAATCAGGGATATCGATTTTGGTAAAGATAGGGTTGTAGTCAGTGTGTTAAAAAATTCTTGGGTTTCATTCAAAAATTTGCGTAGAATATGCGAGGAAAACAAGAGTATTTCTGCACTTGGTTGCGAATTGTCTAGTCTAATAGGGCAGAATGGTGATAAGTTTATCTTGTTCGTTGTGAATAAGGGTAATGCTGCAAAATTTGTTATAAAATCTGCTGAGGTCGAGTCTAAATTGTTGAATAGCAGTTCCAAAAGTTTCACTATCAAGATGATGAACATAGATAGTAAAGGTAAAGTCACGCCTGCGGATGTGAGGCTGGTGGCTAGGTTAAAGACAAAAAATCAAACCAAATTAAAGGAGCTTGAGGAGCTATTTAGTACTGATGAACAGTTTGAAAAACTTAATCCAGAAATCGTGAAATATGGTAGTGTGAGTTATGGGGTGTATGTGAGGAATTTTGCTCGTTCGCAAAATAAGCATATGATGGGCGAGTTGCCTATGCAGCCTGTGCATAATGCTATAATGGCTAGTGGTATTGAGTATGAGTTGACTGATGCGTACGGAGTTGTTCTTCCTGGTGCAAAAAACAAATCGCAACCAGTTCGCAGGAGTACCCAAAATGGAAATACAGTAGTAGAGCCTAGTGTGGAAATGGAGAAATAATTTTGCAAGATTTAAGGGTAAGATATATGAATATATCTTGCCTTTTCTTTTTCTCCAAAAAATTGGGCAAAGAGCCTCAATTTATTTGCTTTATTTGCTAAAATATATTAAAATTAAACATAGTATTTTGTCTAGTCTGTTTTTGTAGCAAAAAATTCGGATTTTTTGACATAAAAATACTCATAAACACGCAAAATAAAAAGGAAAAATAGGGGTTAGAGTGAATGAGTAAAATTCGTTACATATTGTGCGGAATACTGGTGGTGCTATGTACTTGTGGGCTGATGTTCTCGGGATGTGGCAATTCTATTGACAACTTGTCGATAAAATTGACCTCTGGCTCACTAGTTGAGAGCGAAACACAAGGGGAATATGAGTTGACCCTTGTTAAAACGCAAGACGATAATAACAAGGAATGGTCTGTGCAAATAGCGGCAGAAGTCGAGGGGTTGGGGGCTGGAATGTCCTCAAAAATCGAGTGGAGTGGTGACAGTCGGTATGTAAACATTGTGGCGAACGAAGACGGCTCTATTGCTACTATTACGGGAGTAACCTCTACAAATATCCCTACAATCGTTACGGCTTATAGCGTGGAAAACCGCAAGGCGCAAGCGATAATTAAGGTAACGAATATAGTTAAACCTCAGAGTATCTCTGGTAGCAAATATGGAGCGGGAGAGTTAGGGATTCCTTTGGGAACGGCTTTTTCGCTAAAACCTGAGGAAGTATTTACCTTTTTGCCAGAAGATGCGACTGTGCCTGTTTATGAGTACACAATAAACGGAGTGGTTGTGAATTCGGACGAGGAATTTACTCTCTCGGGGGTGGAGGACGGCTATGCTACTCTCACCGCAGCCCCGAAAAACAAAGATGAGTTTACTCAAGAGCAGTTGACGGCGTTGAGTTATACCATCGATAGGGTGAGGGTATACAACCCGCTGACCGATGAAAATACGACCTTGTCTATTATGGGGCAAGCGGGCGATGTGGACGAAATTACGCTAATCAAAAATGCAAAAGACGACAAAAATAAGGCAATTTTGAATGTAACGGCTCCGTCTAGTGTGGAATACTCGGTTTCTAGCCCTAATAACGTAGTCTATGATGAGCGGGATAATCCGAGGGGGCAGCTGAGCGTAAAATATGACACAAGGTTAAAGCAATTTACGCTAGTTGGACTCGCTGCAATGGATGAATTTATGCAGGTTGATATAAACCTAACGGTGGCTGGGATAAAAAACTCGATGGTTCTGACAAAAAGTTTCTCGGTACGAATTGTGGATTATCCAAATGCGATTGCTGTAAATGGTGTTGCTGGTAATACCGATGTGGAGTTGCGAGTATTTGACCAGTACAAGGCTGGCGAAGTAGGTACTGAATTGCGACTAAATATCGCCCCTGACAGCAAATTGTATACCGACATTACAGTGGAGCTAGACGATGAGGCTGTGGTAGATATGGACTTGGTCGGTAGATTGTTGATAAACAACCAGCCATTTACTGGTACGATGAGTGTAAAGAGTGGTACGACTATGTACCTAACTAATAACAAGGGGTATGGTCAACTAACGCTAAAAGTTTATGCGGCAGACACTCGTGGAACTGTCGATGAGGTTGTCCGCAAAATTATCATTAAGTTGGAACAAAGTATAACAAGTATGGAGATTGATAGGGCAAATTTTGATGCAACAACGGGAAATCTCATACTGGAAATTGACGAGTACAATGATAGCGTGTCTACGAGTTATCGTGATTTGTTTGTGCGTGTTTCGCCTGAAAATGCTTCTTTTGATACGGTAACGGCGGTGAGTAGCGATACTAGCGTTGTTGAAATTTCGATAGAGGACTATATCAACTGCGAAATCTTGGTGCGGGCTAAAAATATCGGTACTGCCACGTTGAGTTTGGTTGCGCAGAGTGGGGTAAAACTGACGGTGCAGGTGCAGGTGGTATCTCGGTACAAGGCGACTGCGGTAAAACTCGACCCTAATATGTCCTCTGTAATGTACTGCTCGGACTTGACTACGTACAAGTTGATGACAATCTCTAATGATAGAGACCCTGTGGAAACACTGGAAATGGCGTATATTGCCAAGACTGGTAGTGGAAATGGTGTGTATTTAGTTAATACATTCTATCCTAGTTCAGCGGTTGAGTCTGGAATGGTTGCGTCTGTGGAATTTACTTCGGGCGACTTGTCTATTGCGAGTCTGTATAATACCAATTCGAGTATTTACCGTAATGTGTTGACCACGGAGCGTGCTGGGCTAGTTACTTTTGATATGGTGGTACGCTACTACAAACTGGTAGGTAGCAACTTGGTATTGGAGGAAGATGTTGTAAATGCTGCATTTACAATTCAAGTATTTGAGCAGATTACTTCGCTCACAGTGAATGAGTCGAGTGTTGAGTTGCTGGCTGCTGTGCAAAACTTGGGTGCTGGAATTTCGATTGGTGGCAGCACAAGTCAAAGTGCGTACGACTCGGTCAATAGTAGTAAGACTTTGCGTGTTACGGTAAACCCTACAAACTCGAATGTTTCTGCTGCGAATGCTGTTTGGTCAATCGAGGGCAACACTTCAAAAATTACTTTGAGTACCACAAAAGGTGGGGAAACGGTCGTCAGTGTGAAACCTTTGGCTGGTAATGACTTGCGAGTTTCGGCTACTATTATAGTTTCGGTTACCGACCTAAATGGTGTTGCATTTACCCAAGAAGTTAAGGTAATTGCAAACAAAATTCAGCAGATTACCGAAGTGTATATCAAAAATTATGAGTCATCGCTCAAAAATAACTCGCTGTATTTTGAGTTGTTTAAGGACGATGGATTTACGCTAGATGTTACGGTCGGGCCTGCTTCTGCGACAAACAAAAATCTAGAATATATTATATTTGACGCAGACTTGTTAAGCAAGCGTGAGGACGGCGAAAATGTAATTCGTATGTCGGCAGGGAACGGAAAATTCTTGTATTTTAGAATTAAACCTCGTGACCCAACCTCTGATGATTACTCTACGCAATACTCGTGTAAGACTGCGCAACTCGTGTATGATGAGTCTGCTGGAACATATACAATCAAGCCTAAAAAGGCTGGTTATGCTTTTGCATTTATCATACCGCAAGATGTTGCGAAAGTAAAAGTTGATGAGATTACCAACCTTACTGACCAATTGCGTAACGTGTCGGATAGGGCGACTATCAAGCGTTTGCCTATAACTGTTGCGGACGGGGAGTCGGTTTATTACCAACTTTACACACCAGAAGATGTGGCAAGTATCGGTTCGACTGAGGCTGGTTTGTCAAAGAACTATTATGTGATGAATACTATTGATATGAGTCCATATATTAATAAGCAGTTGAGTGCAAATAGCAATTGGACTTGGACGCCTATTGGTGATGTAAGTAGTCCGTTTACGGGTAGTATCCAATCAATGATTTATAATGGCGAGAGTCCTACGCAAAATATCGTAGGTTGGTCGTTGAGTCGTGAATTTAATAGCATTGCTGCGGGTAGTACGGTGGACTATCGTAACTACGGAATATTCGGCGTGGTAACTGGTGAAATCAAGAATATCAATATTTACCTCAATACTTATGCGATGAAACAGAGTATCTTTGTCGGGAGTGGGCTAGTTCAAATTCTCAACCACTATAACTACGGTTTGCTAGTCGGCAGATTGTCTAGTAGAGAAGTTAAAATTGATGACGAAAATACCGAAATTCAATACGGCAAAATCTCTGATGTTACCGTATACTGCGGAAATCTAACATATGTTTATACGCACAAGCCAACTGATCCAAACACTGGCGTAAGTGCAAACTTTGGTGTAATTGGTATGACTGACGCTGGGACAATAGTAAACGGCGTAAATGCGACTATTGCGAATGCAAGCATTACCAGCAACGATATGATAGTAAACTTTGGTGGAATAGTAGGACGCAACTTGGGTGTGATTGGCACAACGGACGAGGTAAATACATACAGCAATTCTAGTGATGTTGTGGCTAATTTGCAGGTAACATACGACACGAAGAAAACTAGCCAATCAACCTTGGGTAGTGCAGTAGGTCTAAACCTTGGTGTGGTAGGGAATGTAAAATCTGACGGTAAACTTTCTGCTACGACAAAACTGGTGGTAATCGGTGGTGTAGTAGGTAAGAACACGCTTTTTGTTGATTTAGGTGTGGAGCAGGATTCCGCTGTAATCAATAATGTGTTGAGTTCGGTCAAAATCAGGTCGGAGTCAGTTGATGCTATTCAAGGCGGTGTGGTAGGCTACAGTATTGGCGGGGAAATTGCAATCGCTTATTACGATATTTACGACACGCAGGCTTCCCTTACAGGGGATAATGACAGTATCGGTATTAGGGCGACAGGCTTTACTGGTGGTATTGCTGGTCAAATCATCAATACAGCTATTAGCTATGCGATAGTTCAGTCGTACGACCTTGACCCAAACACTTATAATATGATTAGTACGGGCGGCTCTATGGGTGGACTGGTAGGTTTCGCCCAAGGCGGTAGTATTCGCAATAGTTTCGTGAATGCTGGTTTGCGTGGTAATGGCGGAATTATTGCTGGAATTTTGGGGCAGGCAAGTTACACTGGTGATGGCTCTGTTAGGACAGAAATTAGCGATGTATATGCTCGTGGATATTTGACTGTAAACAACGCTAGCGGTTATGCTATTGCTGGTGTTACTGCAAATTCGGTGAATATTGCTAGGGCTTATGTTGACCTAAATAACGATGATTTGACCGCTGCTAACGGGGCTTTATCTGTTGAAAATGTATATATTGTCCGCAGTACTGCGACCGACACTTCTGGGGCTATTACGATAATCAATCGTGATGAAATGCTAGATAAGGTGGTACTAGAACTCGGATTTGGGGTGGACGCTTGGGCAAAGGATAGCGGGGAAACGCCTACGAATGCGGGCTTCCCGTACCTACTGATGAATGGCGAAAAATTTGTAAGGCAAGTGCCTAACCAAGTAATACTCACTGCACGCACTTTTGACAACGTGCTAGATGACGGCAGGATAAATTCTGTACTCAACATAGCAGGCGATACCAAGAAAATAGTAATTATGTATCGTGAAGATGCGGTGTACAATTTGAGTGAGTTGTTTGGCTTGACAACCGACCTAAGCCTCGCTCCTGAAAATATCAGTATCAATTTCTCGGTAAATGGCACAAACGTGGTGCAACTGCTGTCAACTGTAAACTTTGTCAGCACACAAATTAAACTTATCGGTACTGGTACTGCTTATATTAGGATAAACAGTAGCCAAAACCTCCGTGCTTATGACGCTATCCAAATTTGCGTGATTGACGGGTATGACAGTGTCGGAATGTTTGACGAAAATGGCGACAGCATTATCGAGGATTTGGGCGAGGGCGTCTACCAAAGGCTCAAAATAAAGCATAACGGTAGTACGCAAGCCTTTGTAGAATACTATTCGGACGGGCAAAAAGTTAGCGGTATTTCGGGCGGTGTAAAGTTTGTTACTGGTCTAAAATATGACGCAAACTCGGGCAGTCTAATTACCGCAACGGATAGTAACGGGGCGGTAATTACAAACTATAATATCAGCATTATGAGTTGGCAAGAGGGCGAGTTTGACGGAAATGCTTGCCTATACTACTACGCTAGCAACAATGACAAAATCGTCCTAACGGCAGTCGGCGATGACAAGGATAGTGCGTTTGTTACCTTGATAATTCCGTATATCGATGTACAATTCTATATGTTGGACAGCGATAAAAATATTGTTTCCTTGAATAGTTACAAGTATGAAATCGTTGAGCTAAATGAGATGAGTTTTGATACCCAAATCTACTATGGCGTGTCGGATATCGCTATGGGTGTGGGGGACGGAACTACTATTTTCTCTGGCGAAAAACTAGAATCTAGCGTAACAATATTTAATGACGCCTATGTGGATACAATGCAGTTGCGTGATTTGTTGTGGTATCAACTCTATGAGGTCGATGAGGACGGCAACACTGCAATGGTGGCATACTATGACCCAACGCTACCAGCAGCACAGCAAGTGCTAACCAGTAGCGACATATATGTAAACTTTACAAAGATTACATACCTTGCAGAAAGCAATGCTGTGATTATAAATTACAACGCAGAATTGTCGCAAACTATGCGTAAAAACCTAACAAGTAGCAAGATTTATAGGATTGTAATCGGTGCAATTGACGACAATGGCGAGAAGATAACCAAGACTGTATCGTTGCAATGGACATTCATTCCGCAAGAGGTTACTCATGTAACGATTTCGCATTTTAGTGATGCAATCAACAGTGGTGCGAAACTCACGCAAGCGGGCGATACACCTACAAATACTGTGGTAGCGGGCGAGTATGGTTTATTGCGAATTACTATTTCGCCTGACTATGCTAACTTTGACTCAGTAGAGGTAACGAGCAGTGTGGTAAACGGCAGTCCTATGGTGTTTGACCAGAGAGTTTTGGAGATAACGACCGATCGTACGACTGGCGCTGATGTGTACACATATACCACTTGGCAACAAGGCGTAGGAAATATCACAAACGGGTTGTCGTTGAGTCGGGCTAGTCTGATAAATGGCGACTTTGACGGGAACTTCTATGTGCGTACCATTTGTTTGAGTACTCTGGAAACTGGCACGCAATTTACTATTACGGTTGCAATTACTGCGAATGGCGAGAGAAAAACATACGCTAGGACGCTAACCGTATACAAGACGGATACTTTGAGTCTAGAAGGTGAGCATTATAGCGATGTTTTGGGCAATTACATAGTTGCCGCAGGTACAGGGTACACTTCGAGCAGTACTTGGACGCAAAACCAAAACCCAATTGAGGTATCTATCGGTGCGGCGTACTATGATGCTGAAATTTCGGTTGATACGGCGAGTGCGGGGCAAGGTGCTGCGATTATTAGGGAAAATGGCAAATATTACCTATACACTGGTAATGTGGCAAAGGATAATCTGATTACGGTTACCTTGACTGCGAAACAGAATATTGGCGGCTTTACATATCGTGCGACAAGGTCGATTACATACGAGGTTGTGGACTTTTATGTGATTACATTGCGTGCGGACGAAGTAATGCCTACGACAAAGAGATTTGCGTTTATTGATAACAAGTACTATGACTTTAACTTGTTTGACGGTATTGATAGCACTAATATCAACCAAATCAGCGTGATTACATTTGACCCTAGCAACATTACTACTTGCAATAAGGTTTTGAACCTAATCAAGTCGCTCAACGGTATCGGTGCTGATGCGTACAACGGTTGGAAGCATAGGGTAGTTGAGGCGGACGGCAGAATTGCATTTGTCGACCTCGAGCCAAAGACTGACCCTGATGAGAACTGGATTGACAATAACTATCAATTCCTCAGTACTCCTAATGGGTACAAAATGGTTAGTAGTGGTATCAGTTCGGGCAATGTATTGCAATTTGAGTTGCTGTATTACTATGACGCAGGTTCGTTTACGCTGACTACCAGTGCGGCGAATGCAACATTTGGATTGTCTACTGACTATATTAATATGGAGTTTTATCAAGTTACTTCGCAAGAACACCCACAGCCTATCAGGACGCTCAATCAGTTGATGTCTATGGAAGCGGATATTGACTACATTTTGCTCAACGATTTGACAATTAATGACGCTTGGACACCTCTGAATGTCGCAGTAAAGAGTTTCAATGGTAACGGGTACTCAATCAACTTTAACGCTACGAGCATAACTCCGAGCACGGCAAATCCTACGAACTACGGTTTGTTTGGTACGATTGACGCTGCTTCGGTAATCAAGAATGTAAAAATCGTAATCGGTGCGGACGGCTTGGCTGTAAATGATGATGAGGCTAGCAAATCTGCATTAAACTTCGGTGTGTTGGCTGGTACAAACAACGGTACGGTATATAACTGTGAGGTGTACGGGCTAAACAACAAAATGGCGGCTAACGTGGTTGTGGCTAACCCAACAGTGAGTGGTGCTAGTCATAGCGTTGCGGGCTTGGTTGCTGTAAACGCTGGTGGAATTACTAATAGCCGAGTATCGTATGTGAGTATCAATGCGGGCGGCAACGTTGCGGGCTTGGTTGTAGAAAATAGCGGGGTAATTGCAGGCTCGTACTATTCGGGTGGAACAATTACCAACCTATCAGAGTCTGCCGACTTTGCAACTGCTGGACTGGTAATCAACAATGCATACGGCGGTATAATTACATCTAGTTATGCTGGTGGTACATACACGGTTACAACGGACGGCGTAACAAAACTAGACACAAGGGAAAGTGTATATAGGACTCGTGATGCGACAATTCAATCTGGTGTAACTTCTGCGGGGTTTGTCTACACAAACTACGGAACAGTGAGCGACTGTTACTCGGCTGTGGAGATTTTCTCTACCAAGATGAGTGGTTTTGTGTTCACAAACTACGGTTCTGGTAAAATCAGCAGATGTTACTCAACTAGCGACCTATCTAGTACAGGTGCGATTATCGCTAGTTATCCATTTATCGGTGTAAACAGTGATAACGCTACCCAAAACAACAACTACAACAAGACAGATGGTATTGTAAACTGTTATTACTACGATTCTGGCTTTGCTAGTACAAGGTTAGAGGAGGCAAAGGCTCTCTCGGAGGCGGACTTCTGCGGTACGAATGGGAATAGCCCATTTGCAGAATACATTTTCTCACGGGACGGAGAGGCTGGGTCTGAATTTACGGGCGTTTGGGTGTTTGTAGATGAGGATAACCTGTACTTTACTCCTGATAGATTTGTATCAACACTGCAAGTCAAAGCGGACGCAAGCATTGACAAACTGTACACAAACTTTGGGCCAAAACTGGTGAGTGCTAGCCTGATTGCGACACCTCGAATGGAACTCGTAAAATCAGAGGAAAATTCTACGGGCGAAATCGTGCATACTTATACCAACAAATATGGTTCTGTGTTTAGGCAAGAGGACAATGCAGACTACTTTACCGATTATAGTTATGACCCGATTGTGGTTAGCAATATGACGCAGTTTAATAATGCGTTTGATGTGGCTAGCGACAATGTAGAGAAAGTCGATGATGTGATTTTGAGCGATATTAGGATTGTAAATCATCTGACGCAAAGCGACCTAAATAGTGGTGTGGCAATGTACTCGCCAACTGCAAAATACGCAGGAATTTTGGCTGGAAACGGATTTACATTCAATAATGTATCGCTAGCAGTCAACAATTCTACGGTAGAATACTATGGTTTAATTGGTAAACTCTGCTATATGCCTAGCAGTGGTGATGATAGTGTAAGCCACATCGGTACTATCAAAAATTATAGTGTAACACTGTCAAATATCGCTTGTTCTACTGTTACATATGTTGGTGGCTTGGCTGGTTGGGTAGAGAGTGCTAACCTATACGATGTCAAGGTTACGAATAACTACGGTAGGGTAGTAGGTAACAATATCGTAGGTGGTATCGCTGGTTATGTTACTGGTACGAGTCGTGTACACACAGCATACTCAAATGTCGGTGTTACGGCAAATTACAGGGCAAATACCGAGAACCTATACAACCTCGACCTAATCAAGGCTCACAATCTAGATGTTAGCAAAAAAGTAAATGTTGACACTTTGGGGTATGCTGGTGGTTTGTTTGGCGTGATAGATTTGACTCAATTTGACACTAGCAACCCAAGTTCATCAAATACTAATGAGGCTCGTGTATATAATATAAGGAACGACTCAAATGCTAGTATAGTCGGCAAAGTTGCTGGTGGACTAATCGGTGGTGTCGGCGAGTACACCGTGGTGTACAAGGCGAACAAGACGGTTGAAGCGGGCGCTCTGATAAAGGGATATGTGTTTGCTGGTGGTATAGTCGGGCAAAACAACGGCTTCATCAAATATGCAAACATTACATATACCTCAGAGGTTCAAACACTAGTTGATTCGGCTCGCACAGGGTACAAGACAGAGGCTTATCTCGACCTATTCAGTGCTTCGTCTAATCCGCTTGCTATCGGTGGTGTTGTGGGACTGAATATCGGTTCTACAAACATAAACTGGCCGGGCGGAACGGTACAGTTGTCTAGTAGCAAGGTCGCTGTGCGTGATAGTACGGCTGGTAACGCTGGTGGTGTAGTCGGTGCGGCTTATGGTGGAGATATTCGTGCGTGTCTAGCGACTGGTAGTGTGCTGGCTAGCAAGACGGCTTATGTCGGCGGAATTGTAGGTTATTTGTCTGATTTCAGTGCGGACAATGCGATTTTGGTCGGTATGAATAACCCATTCGGCGAGGCTATGTCTGCTGGTACAACGGTTGATTATGTTGTGGCGATGAATAACTACCTTGCCGAGGATTATAACTACTACTACGCACTACATACCAATGATAGCAAGGGTATCTATGGGGCTGTTGGTGGAATTGTGGGGTATGTGTCTGATAGTTCTCTCATCTATACCACTCACTCGGTGGCTACAAATTCTAGCGACCCATATGCATATCTAACCAACCCTACGAACTACTTTGTATCACAAATTAGCAATAGAGTGTTAGCACTCACGCAAACTGCGCCAATTACTAGCGGTACTGGATACTTTAACCTATATGAGGTAGATGACCAAGGTGCAGTGATTGTAAACTATGCGGTAGGTAAGTACGGCACGGACAATTCTATCAATCTAGGTATCGGTAAGACTAGGGCATATATGCTCCAAAACTATGACGAAATTTTCGCTGGTTGGGATAAATACAGTATTGACAACTCGTCTGGTAGCCCTAGCATTATTGAGAAAGATTTGCCTGCAATTATCGAGGTAAGCACGATAGATGACCTCAAAATAATGTATTGGCACCCAGAGAAAACCTACGTTTTGGTAAATGATATTGATTTCCAAGACTACTCGGTTACTGACCAAAAGAGGATACTTTCTCCGTTCTTTGCGATAGGTTCAGAGAGTTCGCCATTTACTGGTGAGTTTAGAGGCAAGACCAAATCAGACGGCACATTACCTGTAATCAAAGATGTATATATCATCAATGCGGGTGCGTCTAGCCTTGGCTTCTTCGGTGCTATTAGCAATGCGAAAATTAGTAATATTGTGATAGAAAATATCCATTATAGTACGGCACTCAACAAGAATGCAAAGGCAAATGTCGGTGGACTCGCTGGTGTGGCTACAAATAGTGTGGTAGAGAATGTAACAATTCTCAATACGGACACTCAAAATTCTGGAATTTATACTAATGCAAACAATGTCGGTGGTATGTTTGGTAAAATTAGGAGTCTAAATGATGGCGAAATGATTATCGAGAGTTGTTATGTAGAAAATAACCTTGTTTTGACGGACAATATCTACTCGGCAGCACAGCAAACTGGTGCGTTTACGGTTACTCTGGGTGGTTTCGCTGGAACTATCGAGGGCAAAACGACAATCGCTGGGGCTATGGCTGTCGGGCAAATGACGGTAAAATACTCCGATATGACTTCACAGGCGATGAAAGACCAAAATGCGAGTGAAATTGAGCATATAGTCGGCGGCTTCGCTGGTCAGATTTCAGGCGATGATGTAGTAGAATCTGGCTGTGTAACTGCGGTAAACATTACTCTCGATAATGTGCTATCACACACGAGAGCGGGAGGTTTCGCTGGTGTAATCGGCGGAACAAAGTTGACAAAGGTCGACTCTCACGCAAATATCAATGTGAATATGGCTAATATTACGGATACCAAGGTTATGTATGTTGGTGGCTTAATAGGCGAAATGCGTAGTGCTAGTAGCGTGTCGGGCTTTATTGCTGCTGGTGATATTAGGCTCAATGGCAACTACGGCGTAAACACGCTCAACACTCAGGCTGCCAACCACTATGTTGCGGGAATGGTCGCACATATGGGTAGTTCGGCTCGTGTAATGAGTGGATACTCTATTGTTTCGGTTATCAACGACACAATGCTAACTAATATTGATATGGGCTTCGGCTCGGGCGATATTAGCGGCGTGAGTACGACTGGCTCGGTAAAGGCGGATAAATTCTACGCTTTGACGGCTACTGATAGGGCAAATATTGGACAAAAGAGCGGCGTAGTCAAGAGCGGTGGCGACCTCGATACGGCTGGTAACGTATTCGTGCGTTACCAAAACGAGAATGATTACTACCGTATTCGCAATGACGCAACCAAAAACGAAATGTTTAACACAACATACAACAAAATGTATACTTTTGGTAGTGGGTTATATAAAACTGCTCCGATTATGATTAGTCAAAATGATAGTTACACGAGTAGGTTTGATAGTATTGACGGCAGTGAGTATCGTTACTACTTGCAGACGGGTAATATCACATTGACCGAGCAGAACAAATTGTATGGCACAAATACTCAATTGAGTAGTTTCCGTGGTTCGTACAACGGTGGTGGATTTACTATCACGCTGCCTGCTCATTTCGATATTAATAGTGTTAGTGTATCGACTGCAAACTGCGGACTTTTCGGCGAAATCGTGTCGACACAAAGTGAGCCTAGTATGATTCTAGGCGTAGTGATTGACGATGTAATGGTATACGCAAATCTTGGCGAGAGTGTGGAGAACTTCGGCATCTTGGCTGGTGTGGCTAGTCCGCACACGATTTTTGCTAACTGCTATGTTGCGGGAGAAATCAATCTAAATGTTAGAGGGGCTACAAATATTGGTGGCTTGGTAGGTAGTAGTGGAGCAGTGTATATAGGCTGTGCTACTGACTTGGTGGCTAATCTGTATGGCGATACTGCGTTTAAGTATGGTGCGATTTTTGGAACGGCAAACGCCTCGAATACAAACTACACTCTGATTGATGTATATTCTGCTGGTAAAATCAACAACAATGGCTCGCTCGGTGCTGTGGCTGGTATGATTGCCGATAGTAGTGCGTCTAACTTGTTTGCTCGCAATTCATACACGATGACTGAAATCAACAGCGTTTCGAATAAGACTGCAAATGTTGTGTACTCGCTCGGTGCTATGTCGCATAATACGGACGGAATTTGGTATGACGGGAACAATGCGATAAACAAATCTAGCGATGCTTTGTGGGAAACATACAACTATCGTGATAAGCGGGGACAAAACTTTGTCGGATCAAATTATGCTGTGGACAGCTCGGTAAACTACGGAATGCCTACACTCAAATGGTTGAGAGAGGATAATTTGGTCGCTTATACAGGTAGAGGCGTTACCGCAGACCCATATATTATCAGCGCTGCGACACAGTTCGCGTGGATGACGGAGACTGCTAATTTTGGCACTTGCTATGCGTTGGACGATGATATTGATTACAAGTTGTTGGCTGCGACTAGTGGTTATACTACGAGAGATTTCAGAGGTTCGCTGGACGGAAATTACAACTATATCAATAACTTGACTGCGACTCTATTTGGTACAGTTAGCGGTAGTGTAACCAAACTTGGCTTCGACAAGGTGGCTACGGCTACTGGGGTAATACTCGCTAATAATGTAACTGTTCAAAACGCTGTGAGTCAAATCTATGTTAATTCAAACTCTGGAATGGTGGTAAGGAGCGGCTATATCAGCGATAGTTTGTCTACGGGCGCAACTTTTGGTAGTGGTGCTACAAACTGCTATGCTGGTGCGATTGATAATACAACATACAGTACGCTGAATAGTTCTGTTTGGGTATTTGACGGTGCAAAGTATACGCTCTCTGGCTTCCTAAAAGACTGCGCAACTTCAGCTAAACCTACTGGCAATTTTGCCGTAGGCAACTTGGGATATGACAATGTTCGCACTATTTCGATGAGCAGCGACCAAGACTTTTATAATGCAATGTTCTATGCGGGTAACTTCTCGGGTAAATACCGTATTGTAGCGGGCAGTGGATATTCTACGCTCAACCTCAATGGGTACAAACTCAATGTGCCTAGTACGGTAACAGAGATTACGGGCATCACGACTATCCAAAACGGCAATTTGTCGAACGCTAGTATTGAGAAATTTGATACAAATACCCTTACAATAGACAGTTGCGGAATTGTGGGAGATGGTCAGTCGGCTATTCTAGGCGAAAGTTCTAGTAAATTTAGTAAGGTTGTAATCAAGAATAGTAGGTTGATTGCTAATCGTGCGGGCGGAATGCTCCTAGATACTATCGACAGCGCTATTGATTTGACACTAAACGATTCGGCTATCTTTGTTGAGGCGGATAATGTCGACCTTGTGGCAGGCAATGCGACCGAGGCTGCGAATGGTTACAAGATTACTATCCGTAATGTAGAAATCTATGGCAAGCCTATGCGTGATATTGTGTATGACAACAAGGCGGACGGCGGTATCTATGTAGACACTATTTTGGGTGGCAAGATGATGAATAATATTATCAACAACAACACCGCAAATGTTACTCTTGACCTCAAAAATATGGGGCTTAATGGTAGCGTTGTGGCTAGGAACGGCGGTAATGTTACACTCACTTCTTCGGGGCTGGATTCGGACGGGGCAATGTTTGGCGAAAACACTAAGAATATTAGCCTTGTATTGAGTGAAACAGACAAGTTGACCAAAGCGGTCGCTGATACCAACAGTGGTGAAATTACGATTACGGGTAGTAATTCGATAATTGAGAGTAAAATCGTAACGACAAATAAGGCTGGCGGTAAAATCACTGTTACCTTGACTGATAGCGTAATAAAAAGTCCGTTGGTAGAGAGTAATGCAGGCGAATTGGAGATTACGCTCAATGGTACAAAAGGTAGTGAAATAAGTGCTAATTTGGTAAACAGCAACACGGGTAAAATCACTGTAAATTTGACTAATACCAAGTTGAATGGCTCAATCGCTACTACGAATGCTGTAAACGGTCAAATTAACTTTGTAATGAGCGGTGGCGCGAATGGCACTCCTGCTGTGGATAATAATGCTGGTAGTGTAAATGTAGAACTTGAAAATGCAACTATAAATAGTAATTTGTTCAACACAAATACTGGCACTATCAATTGGAATAAATTGAGCGGTAATACTATCAAAAATTACTTGATTGATACACAAAATAGTACGGCTATTATGATTATGAAATTGGACTCTGGCAACACTATTAGCCACTCACTTATCAGAACCGCAAATAGTAACACAACTTTTGAATTGACTTCGGCGGTTGTTACTACTTATTTGGTAGAATCGAACAACAAAATTATGACAATCACCGCTACAAATTGCAGCAATTTGCGGAACCTTGTGAATGTAAACAATGCTGGGGCAACGATTAGTTTGACTGCCACAAATTGTACAATTACACAAATGATTAGTGCCTCTAATGCGGGGGTATTGAGCGTAAATATCACTGGCGGAACGCTAGATAGATTGGCTGTTACGAATGCTGCAACAGGTTCGATTACTGGTAGTATTTCGGGGACAAATGTCAAGTTGCTCGTTGGTACAAACAACGGAACTGTTAATGTTTCGGTCAAGGGCAACGCAACGGTATCAAGTGTAATCACGACAAATGGTGCGTCAGGTTCTGCTACAATTGAGGTGAGCGGGGCGACTGTTTCGGGGGACTTGGTTGCAGCTAACGCTGGTGTTGCTACTATAAACTTGGGTAGCAATATCAAAATTGCCACCACCTCGGCAAATCTTGTCGGCGTAAATACCAAGACTACGACAATCAATGTAAATTCTGCATTGACACTGACTGGTATGAATAGTTTTGCGTTTGTCGGCGATAGTAGCGGTACGATTAACCTAAATATCAATGCTGCTACCTCGATTAGTGGTGATACGATAAGTGGTGTTGTATCAAAATACTCAAATACAAATACAGACGAAAAGGCAATCAATGTTGTGCTAAAAGCGAATTATACACTCAAAGGTACGACCGTATCTCCTATTGCGGGGAATACTACGGGTGCTGGGGCTTTTGACGCAACAAAGAACCTAAACTATACGCAAAACGGTTTTAATATAATAGTAAATGGGACGAATTTTGACCCAAATCCTGTTACCCCTGACCCTAATCCAGAAAATCCTGATTCTGGCGAAACTGGCGGCGGT
>DHMD01000046.1 GCA_002405615.1 Christensenella sp. UBA4651
AGAAACGGGGCGGTTGCGGTACATTTTTGCTGGGATTTATTTTCGCTTTTGTGCTGATGATTGTAGTGGTTGTGGGGACGGGCTTGTATCTATATTACAATATGAGTATTCAGAAAGTTGAAAATTTGATAGGTATAACTATTCCTGTCGAGGGCGATATCAAGGGACTTGCGCTCAAAGACTTGTTCGCCAAAAAGGATAGGCTGGTCAATGCTTCACTAGAAACTCTAAATACCGAGTTTAAGTTGGAGTTGCCAGACACTATTCCTGGTACGAGTTTGAGCCTAAAAGAAACGTACGAGGACGAGATTACTTTCTTGGGTGAGACCAAAAAGGTCAAGGAATTTCGGGTTCAAGATATTGTAAACAATTTGAACGATTTTGTGGAGGCTGTGCTACCTAAATTATATGACCACATTACAATCGGGCAAGTTGTGGACACTGCGGGGACTACGATTTTGACAGATTTGGGCTACCCTGCTTTGACGGACAAATTTTATAATGTTGGGACGGATGAAGCCCCTAATATGAAAACTTTGAGTGAGTTGACAATCAATCAAGCACTCGAAAAAGTCCCAGAATATTTCAGTAACGATAATTTGACGGTGCAGATGGCTTTGGACGCAATCGGTGCGGACTGGCTACCTAAACCTGAGGAGGGCGAGGAGGATATTTATGCTGAATTGCGTACCCTCAAAATTAACGATATTTCAATCGAAAATATAACGAGCAAAATCACGGGCGAAGTGCTGCTCAAAATGGTGGATTTGTCGGGATATGATTTCCTAAACACAGAGGAGTTCAAAGCGACAAAGGTTGACAAACTTGGCGACTATATCGCAACGCTAGAATTGGGCGAGTTTGTGGAACTAAATACCGTGGTTGCGGGCGACACGGCTGCACAAAATGCTTACTTTAACAAATCACAATACAAGAATTTGGATAAGACTCTGAAACTTGCAAAGGTAAAGGAAACGATTTTGGGGTTGAAACTCAATCAAATTTTTGATGAAGTTGATTTGATAAAAATTGGGAGTAAGTACAGTACTACTGTAACAGTTGAGGAGTTTTTGAGCCATATAGAGGGAGTTACTTTTGCGACTGCGGTTACTGACCCAAATAGTGGGGAAAGTGCGGTTGACTGGTCAAAGTATGACGGCTATGTGCAACTAATCAAGGACGCAACTGCGGCAGACTATGCGACAAAAATTAACGAGGCAAATATTCAGGACTTGCTCGGTGGTGCGGACTATATTACCCCTGTTGCCAAGATTGCGGGACTGACGATTTCTGCTATCAAGGATAGCGACAATGCGGTGGACACGCTGCTCGCTGAATTTGGCACTTTGGGCGATATGGTGGGCGACAACGCGGGCGGAATTTTTGACATAATCAAGGAAGTAACTATTCAAGATTTGCTCGACCGCCCAGCGGACGCAATTAACGAGAAATTGAAGGCGTCTACGGAAACACTAGAAACACTGCTTGGGGCTGTACCTACGGACGCAAACGAGATTATCAAGACGGTTATGGCAATACAGGTTGGCGATTTATTTACGAATGGCAGTTCGGCTATAACGGACGCAATCAGCACCAAGACTTTGGGGCAAATGATGAATTTGAGTGAGGCGACTGGGTTTGTAAGTTTGCTCGCAAATGTTAGCCTCGGCGACCTTATGGGTAATTCTGCCGTAAATGCTATCAAGAATGCGTTGACAACCAAAACGGTGGATGGGACTACAACAGATGTTACTTTGGGTGAGTTCCTAGAAATTGATACGGCGAGTGCTAACGGAATTTTGGCGAAAATGGCGGGCATTAGTATGGCGCAACTTCTGGGTAATGCGACAACAACTGCTAACCCAAGTGGGGCTATTCAGGGCGTGGTTGACTCGCTTATGCTGAAAGATGTGTTTGGCGAGTATAAAGAGAGTATGTCTGCAATTCTCAAAGAGTTGTACGGAATGGAAACGACAGACGGGCAAGGCAGTATGTTGATTAATGATGTGTTTGCAAAAATCAACGACATAAAATTGAGTACGGTAATTGGCGAGAACAAGCCTAAAATTTTGAATTTGATATCAAATTATGATGATTTGACCCTGGGTACAGTCAATCAGATGACGGTTAAAGAAAATTTAACAATTCAAGATTTGATTGACGCAGAGTTGGTTGATGGAACGAATATCAAGGAAAATTTGAAAAAAATGACCATTCAAGAAGTCGTTGATTTGGCAAATAATTATGCATAGTAAAAAATAAATAGGGGAAATTATGGAAGAAGAAATGAAGAAAGGGAGGGGGCGTCCTAGGAAGTATCCAATTGATTTGGAACCTAAAGTAAAGCGTCCTCGTGGTAGGCCTCGCAAGGAAGTTGATACCACGGAATTGAACAAAGAAAAAAGACCTCGTGGTAGACCTCGCAAAGAGGTAGATGAGGCGGAACTCAACAAGCCAAAGAGGGGGCGTGGGCGTCCTCGCAAGGACACTGATTTGGTTGATGAAAAGTTGATTCAAAATGCCAATGAGGTGGCTATGCAGTCTAACCCAAGGGCTACCGAAATCGTTGAGGGCGATTTTGTTGCACCGATTAGCAAGACGAGTTTTGACGATGTGGACGAATTGTTTGATGATGATGAGAAAATGGTCGTAAATACAAATTCGTACGATGACGAGGTTGTGGCTGATGATTTGGTGGAAAATACGGACGCTATCGAGCCAATAGAAAAGAGAAGTATTCGTGATGTGAATGCGCCGAAAATTGCTACAAAGTCGACTGTAATTCCTGCAAAACACTTTAAGGAGGAGCAGTTGCTCACTTATGACGAAAAAGTGCAGCAGTATGAAGACGTATTTGAGCCTGTAATGGAAAAACAAGGGCTAAATATCTCTCGTCCTCACAATCCAGAAGTGCCTTTTGGAGAGAAATCTAGCAAGCCGATAGTCAAGACCAAAAACACGACAAAGCAAAAAATCGTGGTAGTAACTGGTGCGACAAGCGGCTTGGGGCTGGCTATGGCAAAAAATTTGTCAAAACTGGGGCAAATTGTTTTTGCTGTGGGTAGGCGTCCGAGCGCGTGTAGAGATGCCCGCAATGATATTTTGGCGGAGTGTCCTGACGCAAAGTTGTACTTTTTTGTGGCGGATTTGAGCCTAATGGGGCAGGTTCGCATTTTGGCTGACGAGATTAAACAGAAATTATTTGAAATCAATCGTGATTCTATTGATGTAATTATTCACAATGCGGGCGTGCAGACCAATATCCACAAGGTTACATACGAAAATCACGAGTTGATGTGGGCGACAAACTACTTGTCTGCGTTTTTGCTAACCAAGGAGTTGCAGCCGCTACTGGACGCTAGCCGTGATGCGAGAGTGATTACTGTTACTAATGACGCCGCTAGCAAAACCAAGATTGACTGGCGTAATGTTCGCGCGTTGACGACCAAATCGAATGATGAGGTTTATAACCAAACGAAGTTGGCGGACTTGATGTTTGCTCTCGAATATGACCACAAATATTCTGACCGTGATGATTTGCACGCTTATTGTGTGAACCCTGGGAGGGTTGCTACCGATTTGCGTACCAAAAATGCAAGAGGGTTAAAGGCTTTCTTTGCAAAGTTTGGTAAGAAAAAGGGCAAAACTATCGAGCAGGGAATTGAGACGACAATGTACTTGTGCTTGGCTGAAAGGTTGCCCCCAAATGTGGTGCTGTACCAAAACAAGAAGCCTACCGAGCCTAGCAAATTTGCGGTTGACCCTCGCAATCGTACCGCTCTGTGGAGATATACCGAACTAGAATTGCAAAACTAAAAAGTGGCGCAGTTAGTTTTCTGCGCCATATAAATAAAAAAAACAAAAAGACTATTCTTTTACTTTTTTCATAGTAAAACATTCCTTTCTTCTTTAGAAGCAAGTATTAACTTGCGGGTTCGAGTAAAAAACTCGAACCTTTTTCTTTTATAAAAAACACAATAAAATATGCAAGAAATAATTGAAAATTTACTATATAATAAATAATCGAAAAATAACAAAAAATAGGTAAAAATTGTATTTTACCTATTTAACTTGTATTTTTTTGCTATTTATTATTCTTTATTTTGCGATGGCTCTTTGTTTGGGTTTGTCAATTTTGACATTAGATTTTGAGCAGCTGCCATATCAAATGGCTGTGTGTCTGTTTTTCTTGTGTCGATTATTTTACCAGCAATATCTATCATATCAGTAAATTTGGCTGATGTTTCGGTACTTTGTTGCTCTGATTCTTGTGTGTTTTGTTGGGTTTGTTCTACTTTTTGAGTATATTTGTTGATAATTTGCTCGGCTGTTTGAGTTGAATTTTCTACCTCTTGCAAAGGTTTTGCGTCTTGCTGTACCTTTTCTTGCGTAGGAGTAGTAGACGCAAGTTCGCTATCAAGAGTTTCGATATCCTCTTTGCAAAATTTCGCAATTAGTAAAAACTGAGTATATGCTTCGGTCAAATCTTTGCTAACAATAGGCTCACCTTGCGGGTATCTTTTGTTTTTGAAATTGAGTAGATAGGTATTATCGCCAAAAAGTGGGAGGTTATCTAGGTTGGAAAGTTTGATTCCGTTAAGGTCGAATTTACCCTCGCAGTAGGTTTTCTCCTCGTCATCAAAGTATACCAAAACGTCTCCGCTAATTAATGTTGGGTACATTTCGCCATCAATCTCAAATTTTCCTTTTTGCACAAAATCGCCCTTGCGAGAGAGGATTCCAGTAGCGTTTTGCAGGTCAGAAGTTTCGCCCTCAAATATTGCCGAGTTGTGGTAGTGTTTGCGGAATTTACCTGATACAAATTCTAATTCACTATCAAACTCTCCGCTCTGGTAATCATTATTTTCTGGGTTTGAGAGCGTTCCTCTGAAACCTGTTTCTCTATCGTACTCGCCAGTGAATGTATAGGGTTTCCCCAAAGCGTTCTGCATATATGTTTTGCCGTATTCGTGCTGATAATTCTCGCTAAATACTCCGCTTTTGTTAAAAATGTATTCCTTTTGGTCGTTTAGTAGATAGTAGTTACCTGTGTAAATTTCGCTAAATGCTGGGTTCCTGACAAATTGGGGAAGATTATTATCATTGTTGCGTTGCTCCATTGATAGTAATTCGCCTTCAAAAAACGCTCCGCTCTCGGTGTGGTGTTGAATTTTACCACAAATTTGAGTTGGTTTAGCATTTAATTCAGCCTTTTTAGCCAAGTTGCATTTGTCTAATTCTAGGTTAAAATTAGTGGTAAACAACCCCTCCAAACTCTCGTTTTTGTTGAGATATGTTCCTCTCATTTCGCCGCTGTAATTTAGGTTATTTTTTGAAATGTGATTAATCTTTAATCTATCAAAAGCAAAGTTGATGATTTCTGAGTCTGTTTTGGCTTTGATTTCGCCATTAAGTAGGACGAGATTGTTATCAAAAGTGCCACTTGTTGTCAAAGTATGATTTTTGTTGGTCATTGTGCCGTTATATGTTGACACAAGATGGCCATTGTCTTGGATTAGATTGGCTTTTGCGCCCGTAAAAGAGCCGTTTGGGGTCTTGAGTTTGATTTTGCCCCCCGCTCTCAAAACGAGATTTATGTTATAACCCAAATCATTAGAAATTCTGATATCGCCGAATTTCTCGCTTATATAGGTTTTGGAATCATTGCCCGAAAACCTCTCGAAATCAAACACGCCGCTACAAACCAAATTTGTGCCGTCAATCCTATTGTTTAAGGT
>DHMD01000039.1:0-1154 GCA_002405615.1 Christensenella sp. UBA4651
TGATGTCAAAAGTGATGTCAAAATTTGTACAGAAATTATGGTTTTACTTGGGAAGAAGTTTGTTTGATTGGGGCACTGTTTAGTTTGTGAATTTTTTTGTAAACAAAGACTTGAACATTTGTGAAAAGCGTTTTATTTAGGTAAAAATGGTGAATACAATGTAATGATTGTGCTTTGTTAAGCGATTTATTTGTTTGCTGATATTTGGGTGTTTGTTAGAAGTGGAAATATGATATTTTTTTCTAAATTTTAATCAATCATTATGCAAAAATCGGGATTTATGGTATACTAGAACAAATAAAATGGGAGCAAAAATGATACAAAAAGAAAAGACGAGATATATACTTTTGATAGCGTTTGGGGTTTTGGCAATTTGGTTGTTCGTTGACCATATTGCGAACTTTCGTTTTCCTCAATATTTTTATAACCGACACCCTGATATTGAGTTATATATTGGTACAAATATAGTGAGTGCGTGGGCAGATTTTTCATTTTTTACCTACATTACATTGATTTTGTGGGCGTTTTGGGCGATTTCTTATGGAATTTGCTGGTTGGCAAATTGCGGAGGGCGATTCGCTAAATTTATTAAGAGGGACACAGTTGTTGGTTTTGTTTTTGCAAACTATGTTTTGACTGCTGTGCTGTACACCGTATTTACCTTGTGTTCTGCTAGACCTGATTTCGGTTTTTATGCAAATGTTCCGTTGGGTTGGCATAACTTGGGTACAAACTTGTTCGTACACTATGCAATATTTATTTTTTCGGTATTTGCCTTTTTGAATGTACATACGGAGCGAGGGCAAATAAAAAGGGCGTTGCCTTGTATAATCAGTTTTGCTGCTGTCTATTATGCGACTGTAAAATTGACTGGGGAATTTGCGTACAATATCCGCTGGTTTCCGTATGTGATTTTTGATGCAAAATCTTTCGGCAATATGCTGGGGATTACAAATTATGCTGCGAGTGTTGTCTTGATGCCACTCTTGTCGTTATGTAAAAGTCAGTTGCTTGCCGATAAAATGGAAAAATTGAATATATAATTTTGAATTAGTACTTGCTAATAAAGCAAATAAACAAGCCAAAAAAGCCCAATAGAGTGGGGCTTTTTTGTTTATGGGGGGGGGGAAATATTCTCTTTGTTATTCTTCTTC
>DHMD01000039.1:1178-10993 GCA_002405615.1 Christensenella sp. UBA4651
ATTCTTCTTCGTCAAGGTTGGTAAATATTTCATCATCAAAGAACTCGGGCAAGGATATGCCTAGGCCTTGGCAGACTTTTTGTAGAGTGCGTACAGAGCAGTATTCACTTTTGTTGTTTAACATAGTGTTTAGGGTGGAAGTTGTCAAATTGCCTTTTACGCACACCTTGTTGATAGAAAGGTTTCTTTCCTTTAATAATTGCAAAATCCTTTCTTTTACGGCATCGCATCCACGCATAAATTACACCTCACTAAACAAAGTTTACCATTAACAAAGTAAACTTTATTGACGGATATCCGTCAAAATTGTTGGATAATCGTCAAATATCTGTTATAATAGTCTGTACCAAAGTGAGGTTTTTATGAGTAAAATTTGTAGTTTTTTTGGACATAGTGATTTTTGGTCAAGTAGCGAGAGGGAGAGAATTATCAAGGCGCAGATAGTTGACTGCATTCAAAATCGTGGGATTACGCATTTTTTGATAGGTGGATACGGCGAGTTTGATATTTTTTGTGCAAAGTATTTGAGAGAATTGCGGGCGATTTATCCACAAATACGCACAACCTTGGTGCTAGCATATTTGGGGAGGAAAATCGACGACTTTGAGAGGGAGTACATTAGGCAAACTTTCGATAGTACGATTTTCCCGCCGATTGAAAATGTGCCGCCACGGTTTGCTATAGTCAAGCGAAATGAGTGGATTGTGCGGGAAAGTGATTTTGTTATATTTTTTGTGGAGCGGGCTTGGGGCGGAGCGTATCAGATGTTGCGGTATGCTCGTGGTCGTAAAAAGGCTTTTGTCAATTTGGGGTGTGGAGTGGTGTGAGAATGGAATTTGACAAAGATTGGGGGGTGTGGTATACTAATAATCAAGTAGTACATAAAAATGGTAGGATTTGATGAAGAGAAACAAAGAGAAAGGAAAACTAAAAAAAGGCTGCTGGTGGCGGGCGCTATTGATATTTTTGATGTTATTGTTGGTGGCGGTGACTGCTTTGCTTGTAAATTTCTTGAATGGACGCAATGCTGGCGACCAAAGATTTGAGGAACTACTTAATCAAGAGTTTGACAGTAGCGGTTTTACCGATAATGTGAGTAGGTGGCGAGGCGATTTTGTCGAAAGTATTCGCACTGCGACAGGTAATGCTAGTGTGTGCGATGATGAAGGCGAAATTGATTTTGACATTCTAATGGGTAAAGATAGCCGATTGAATGCGAGTTGGAGTCTGGATAAGTATGATTTGGCGATTTACTGCTCACAGAGGAATGGATATGGGTTACTCAATGCTACGGTTGTAGAGCAGTTGCGTGGGCTAATGACTATCAATCGAATTGACTTGATTATTACAGGGCAGGTTATCGAATACACTATTGTGTATCAAATAGCTGGGAGTGGGTTGTCATCTGTTTATTCGATGACACGAGTGCCAGAGAGTGTTTATTTGGTTGCTAATGCTACGATTGATTTGAGTCAAGGTGAGCCTGTAAAAATGTATAATTATACAATTAACCAGTTGACGGGTGAGGATAATGAGTATTGTTTGAAGCGTATTTTTGGTAGTGTGGGATACACAGAGAAAGTGCTGAGAGAGTTTGCCTACACGCCATTTGCGTATTTGGAGGAGCTAAATGAATTGTGGGGAAGTAGATTTGCTCTGACTAGCAATTCGATAAAATTGATAAAATAATAACAAAAAAGGCTTCGGCAAAATGAAGTATCTCTTGTAGAGGTGTTTTGTTTGCCAAAGTCTTTTTTATATGTTAATCACGATTTTTGAGTACGAGAATAGTTACCAAGAACCTTACAAAGTTGAGAATAGACACAACGAGTGATGCGACATAAGTCATCGCAGCGGCTTTGAGTACCGATTTCGCTTGGTCAATTTCTTCCTCTTGGGTTAGGTATCCGCCCTCGGTAAGTTGCTCTATTGCACGCTTTGAGGCGTCAAGTTCGGTAGGAAGGGTTATCAAACTAAATAGAAGTGAAAGTCCAAAGAACCCAATACCGCACCATATGAATATTGTGCCGACTATTGAGTCTGCGCTACCGAAAATGTTAAATAACAGTCCGATAACCACGAGTGGCCAGAGGATAGCCGATGAGAAATTTACAAAAGGTACCATAAAAGTACGAATTTTTGAGGCATAAAAGCCCTCTTTTGTCTGTATTGCGTGTCCGACCTCGTGGGCAGCAATGCTCAGAGCGGCAACAGAATTGCTCCCATAGACGCCTTGACTCAAAGCGATTTTTTGCTTCTTTGGGTGGTAGTAGTCCGTCATTTCACCTTCGACTTTTTCGATAGTGATTTCTTCTAGTCCGTTTTTGTCCAAAATCTCACGAGCGATTTGGTCTGCGGTCTTGTCTGTTGAGGCAGGTTGGTGCTTCAACTCCTTATATACGGACGAAATTTTTGCTTGGGCATAAGTTGCGAAAATAATTCCTGGTATTAGGATAATGCCTAATATCCAATATAATAAATATGCGTCCACATTTTTCTCCTTACTTGATTATGTTCTAATTATACTACAAGTCTAGTGAAATTGCAACAGTTTTGTCAATCAATTGATTCAATGTTACTTATTAGGTTGTTGTTGAGTTCAAAACGGAATTTTCTGACAAATTGCGGATTGCCTGCATACACGAGTGCCACATAATCGTGATTTTGGGTAATTGGCGGTGTAATGTCTAGATAGTCGCCGAAGAAACTGCGTATGTTATCATTTTGTAGAGTTTGGCTAAGGGTGGGGTGCAGATAACTGCGGGCTAACGAGTAGTCGGCAAGAGATACCGCTTGCAAAAATGCGTAAGGAATGGCGTATATATTCGCTGGTTGAGTGGGGGTGTTTTGGGTGTAGACTGTGTATGATTTGTCTTTTGTTACGCTTCCGTTTTGGAAAGAGTATTCGGTAACTCGTCCATGTCTTGCGATATCGTTTGCGTGATTTAGCGTAATAATTGACGAATTTGTCAACTCGATTTTGTCGGCGTGGCAGTCAAACAAGAGTTGTAGTTTGTCGTTAAAAAGCATAACATACGATGAATTTTGGTCGTTTTTGCCTAAAATTGCATAAAAATCGTTAATTTTTTGCAATTTTGCGGTTTTGAGTGGTGTTTGGAGAGTGAAATTGAAATTTTGTTGCCCGTTTGTAATATTTACATTTTTGTTTATAATCGACATACTGCAAGCACCGCAAGTGTCGTAGCAAGGTGGGTGGTTTGTAATGCGTGGAACTAGGAGGGGATTTGCGCATATGACATAATGGCATTGTCCGTAATCGGTAATTGTTACAAGATTGGTATTTGCGATGGGCTTGGGTGTTGTGCAGTTGATTTGAGTGGAATAGGATAGAGAGCAATAAGTATTTGCGATTTGGTCGATGGGGTAGACATACAAAACAAATTTTTCTTGGCATACCGTAATGTCTAGGTATTGGCAAGGATTGTCGCAACAACCTATTTGTTTGCCATTGATACAAAAAACCGCAGGCATAGTGCTGCACAAGTGTAAAAAAATATTTGACATATTCTTGACCTCGAATTAGTTTATTATTTTTAATTCATTCTTATTACTTTTTTGATTAAAAATACAAATTTTGTTAACAATTGCTGTAAGTGAGGTATGATATGCAAGAAAGAATTTTGGGGTGGAATATTCGACAAGTGGCAGAGCTAGTTGGTATGGTAAATCATAATCAAGGCAAAAACTTGCTAAATGTTTTTGAAGATTTTGGGAATAAATGCGGTCGCAAAAAGTACAGCGTACGCAACTTCTATTACGGGCTGATTCAAGAGGCTGAAAGTAATGCCCAAGTGCGTGAAATTTTGGCAAAAAATAATATCAATTTGGGGTATACAAGTCATTTTTGTGAGGAAGATGAGAGGGAGTGTTTGCTGGCAATTTTGACTGACAATGGCAAGAGTGTGAGGGCTACTTGTTTTGAGCTTGCAAATGGGGATAAGGTTAGGGCGACACGGTACCAAAATAAGTACAGAAATTCGTTAAAAAACAAGCCCGATTTGATTAAAAATTTGGCGGAAGAGATTACTAAATCTGGACAAAAATGTAGGGTCGATTTCGGTAGTAATATTATCAAATTGCCTAGCTCGGTGGAGGAGAAAAATTACATTACAGAAGATGAAATTCAATCACTATTTTGGGGCTTGGTAAAACTGGTAAAAAGGTCTGCCGAACAGGAACTGGAAGATAAGCAAAATTATCAAATGCGGGTTGAAAATTCTAGGCTAAATGAGGTACTAATAGACAACAAAAGAAAGGGGGTATTAATTCAAGAATTGAGGACGCAAAATGAGGCGCTACAATCTAGGCTAAATTTTATTGAAAAAGAGCAGCGACAGAATCAGGCAAATTATCAAAAAATCAATAATTTGTTGCGTGATAACAAAATGGACAGACTGCGGGAATTTATGCTTAAATTCAACAAAACTGAACAAAAAACTAGCAAAAAACGCTAAAATTGGGGGTATTATGCAGGTACTATGCATATACTATGCAACTTTTTGAGAGGCAAAAAAGCGAATTTTGGTAAACTTTAATTTTAATTCAAAGCACAATATTATAGGGTAGCAGATTATTAAAATTGGGCTACCTTTTTGTATTTTTTGTGGATAATTTTGTGGAAAAAATCTTGCTAAAATGACTATCAAATTTTGCTTTTTTATGGTAGAATAGAGTTATGAAATTGAGGTGTACAGATGAAATTAAATGTAGTTTTGAGTAACAATTTTTTGGATGCAAATAATACCCAAATTGACCTGATTGGTGAGGGTATAAAAACGGGTAAAAAGCAAATCGTAATTGTGCCAGAAAAGCGGGTAACAAGTCAGGAAAAACGCATAATGGAGCGCTTGAATTTGCGTGCTACTTTTGATGTAAAAGTTATGACATTGAGTTCTCTTGTTGGTCAAATTTTACCTAGTCAAAATGATATGGAAATTTTGTCAAAATTAGGTGCTGTAATGCTCGTAGAAATGTTAATCTCGCAGCATAGGGCGGAGCTAGTTTGCTTTGACAAAACTTTACTGACAGTTGCTTTTGCAGACAGTGTTTATGCGGCTATAATGCAACTCAAAACTTGTGGGATTTCGCCTCAAATTTTGCGCGAAAAATTGCATCAAATTGAGAGTTTACCTTTGCGAAAAAAGATGCAGGATATTTTGGTTATTTATGAGGCGTATGAGAGGGTAAAAGAGGGCAAATTCTATGACTCTTGCGATAGGTTGAATTTGGCTTCGCAAACAATTCTTGCAGGTGGTGAGTTGGGACAAGATTACCATTTTTGCGGTATTGAAAGTATGACTGATATTGAGTTTGGCGTCTTGTCTGCCTTAATACAGAAGTCCAACAGTGTGAGCATAGGTGTTATGGCTGCGGAAGATGGACAGCCTAATGCCGACCTTATAAAAAGTGATGTGCTAAATAAAATCAAGTCGTTTTGCAAATCGCAAAATCTTGTGCCGAATGTGATTCGTGCAAAATCAGAGTGTGCTGATTTTACTGGGCATATTTTGCGAAATGTGTTGGCGGTTACACCTCAAAAAATGTCAATATCGAATGGCGAAGTCGAAATTTACGAAGCGGGAAATCCGAGGTTGGAGGTTGAGTTTGTTGCTTTGGATATTTTGCAGTGTGTGCGTGGCGGGGCAAGGTATCGTGATTTTGCTATAAATTGCGCAAATATGGAGGTGTACGAGCCGATAATCAGAAATGTGTTTGGTAGAGCGGGGATACCTGTTTGGATAGATGCCCCAACTGCATTGAGTGCTACCGAGATGGGCAAGTTTATTTTCGCAGCAGTTGACTTTGCTGGCGATGGGTTGCAAGCCAAGGACATTTATCGCTTTGTATCCAATAGCTTGTGCAATTTTACGCAATCCGAGCGAGAGTTATTTGAAAATGTAACCATTTGTTATGGAATTACAGGGGAAAGTTTGCTCGCGCCAAGCAAGCCTCATAACGCTGATATGAATTTTGACAAGTATTTGGAGTTGAATCAAAAACTTGCTCCTCTGTATGAGTTTTGCGAAGTTGCAAAAACGAGTGGCACGGTTGCACAATATGTTGCGGCTCTCAACGCTTTGTTAGATAAATTTAATGTTGCTCAAAACTTGACCGGGTTGGCACAAGCCTTGAAAGAGGACGGAGATTTGAGTCGCAGCGGTATTGCTAGGCAGAATTACAAGAAATTTGAAAGTATACTGGATACATTGGGTTCTGTTTTGGGTGGATTTGAATGTGATTTTGCTGAATTTACCAAGATTTTGCGGAGTGGTGTTTCGGGAAAAAGTATCAATCCACTACCGATGAGTGTCGATTGCGTGCGTATCGGGCAAAGTGGTACTAGCGCCTTTGATGAGGTAAAGTATTATTACATAATGTGTGCAATCGAGGGTAATTTGCCATCTTTTGGGAGTGATGTTGGTTTGATTGCGGACTATGATATTGAGGGATTGGGCAAAGTTGGGTTGTGCATTTCTCCAACGGTTCGAGAGCAAAATTCCCTCCTCCGTCAAGGTGTCATCAATAGTTTTTGTTATGCGAGAGAGCGATTATGCGTAACATATCCGATTAGTATTGATGAGGAAACTTGTACCCCTGCTAGTGCGGTTACCTCGCTAATGAGTTTGTTTGACTATAAGGGCAACAAAATTAGGGCTATTAATGTCAACTCTTTGTGGAATGTCGAATTTAACCCCGCTGCGAGGGAGTTTATAATTGATAAAAAATACGCAAATATTGAGCAGATTTTGAGCGGTTACATAGAGGGCTTGGGTCTGGTTGATATGAGTAATGAGAGGCAAGCGCTGCAAAATTCATTCGAAAAAGTTTTGACAAAATTTGCTCCTGATTATATCAAAAAGGCGACTGCTTGGCGACAAAAGCCAAAAGAGATACCTAATCTAAAAAATCCTAGTGAGGTGTTTTTTACCGAGGATAAGGCGGGGGTAACACAAATAGAGAAGTTTTTTGACTGCCCTTATGCACATTTTTTGTCATATGGGTTGAAGATAAAAGAGCGTAAAACCGCCACTATACAGGCTACTGATATTGGTACACTTTTGCATGCGGTGTTGGAGCGTTTCGGACGCAAACTTTCTCGTGAGGGTGTGCAGCATATGGAGGATATACCGAGTTTTGTGCATTCGACCTTTGACAAGTTGTTGGTTACGCCTGAGTTTGAAAATATCGCTTTTGGCGAGGAGAATAAGGCACTCATTTCTGCGTTGCGAGTGGAGGCGGTTCGTGCTTGCGAAGCGGTGAATTATCAGATGCAACACTCAAAATATCAAGTGAAGTTTATAGAGGCAAAATTTGGTACGGAGGGTTTTGCGCCAATTCCCGAGATTGCGATTGTTAATACTCAAAAGCGGGTAAAAATTAGCGGGAAAATTGACCGAGCAGATGTTTGTGGTGGGAAATTGAGGATTATTGACTACAAAACCAGCAAAAATAGTGCCGATTTTAAGTTGCTCAATTTCTATTTGGGTAAGAAAATTCAGCTGTTTTATTATATGGCGGCTATTATTGACTCGCTGCCGTATTCTCCGAGTGGGGCTTATTATTTGCCTGTTCACAAGGAGTATACGGAGGGCGATGTGCTTTCGCCATATTCTAGTTACTGTATGCAAGGTATGCCGCTCGATGATTCGGTAGATTTGTTGTGCCAGGACGACCAGTTTAGTTACGAACACCCCAAGAGTGATATAATCAAAGCGGATATTTCGACTAGCAAAGAGGTTGTCGGGCGAGATGAAATTGTCCTCAAATCTCGTGGAGCGAGTGCTGAGGAATTTGATTTGATGCTAAAATATGCTCGGCAAGTTTTGGCGGGTGCTATTAATGATATTTATTGTGGCTACATTGAGCCAACGCATTTTGAGGGCTCGTGCGAGTATTGTAAGTTTAGAAATATTTGTCGTAAGGGTGTCTATGTCGTGGATAAGATTCGTACTGATAACTTTGATGTGGACAAGACAGCCCCTTTTGTGATAAAGAAGAAAGAGGAGAAGTAATGGGGAAAGACGAGATAAAAGTGGTAGGGAGTCAAGCTGTTAGCCAAACTCCGACATACAATCCAGAGCAGAAGCAGGCTATCAAGACTAGGAACAAGGATATTTTGGTTGCTGCGGGTGCGGGCTGCGGAAAAACTTTTGTAATGATTGAGCGTATTGCGGATAACATTATAGAGAAAGTCGCCAGCGTTGACCAGCTCTTGGTAGTGACTTATACCAAGGCGGCGGCGAGTGAAATGAGGGTCAAGTTAGCGAATAAGATTAATGACCTTCTCGCTGACCCGCAATATAGCGAGGACGAGAAAACTTATTTACGGACGCAAGCAGATTTGATAGGTCAAAGTGATATTTGTACTCTGCACAAGTTTTGTCAGAATATTATTCAGAAGTATTTTTATGTGCTTGATTTGGACTCTTCTTTTGCTATTTGTGATGATAGCGAGGCGAATGTGTTACGCAATCGTGCGATAAAACAGATTTTTGATGAGCTGATTGCCGCAGATGACCCAGATTTTGCATTGCTTGCCAAAACCTTTGATGACAAGCGTGGATTTGGTAAAATTAGTAACTATGTATTCAAAATCTATGAATTTTTGAATAACCAACCTGACATTAGCGTGTTTAGGAACAAAGTTAATAGTGCCTTTAATACTGATTTGAGTGAAAACAAGTTTGCCAAAGTTCTCAACAAAAATGCGGCAGAATTGTTTGAGCATTTCCACAAGGTATTTTTCGGACTTTTTAATGATGCAAAAGTGCTGGGGCTTGATAAATTAGCGGAATTGTTGGCTGGTTATATCCTTTTGCTTGGGAAAGTCCATTCGGACGATTCTTTTGAGGACAATCTGCATATGGCGTTCTCCATAAAGTTGGCTGCATTACCTCGAACCAAGGCGCAGTCTCCCGAGGAAGATGAGCTTCGTGCCCGCATAAAAGACGCAAAAGACAGTTTTACCAAAGGTCTAAAAGGTGTTTTGGCAGACTATATAACTGATGATGTGGAGGCTATCAAGGCGGATATGATGTCTAGCCAGCGGATTGTCAATGCAATGTTAGATTTGGTTCAGATGTTTAGAGAGCGTTATTTGCAACTCAAAAAGGACAAAAATTTGCTAGATTTCTCTGATTTGGAGCATTATGCGTACCAAATTTTGTCTAATCCGCAGGTAAATGCCGAGGTGCGTGGTAGGTACAAGCAAATTTATGTTGATGAATATCAAGATGTTAATGATATTCAGGAGGGCATACTCAACAAGGTTCACGACATTCGTGATATTTTCCTTGTAGGAGATGTAAAACAGAGTATTTACGGTTTTAGAAACACAAATCCGCAGATTTTTCTAGATAAATTAGAGAAATTTGGGGCGGAGGATAAGGATACTGGTTCGGCAATCACGATTAACCTAAATAATAATTACCGTAGCGACCAGCGAGTTTTGGATTATGTAAACTGGGTGTTTGGCGTTTTGATGACCAAAGAGTTCGCTGGAATTGACTACAACAACGGTAATGCGATGAATTCCGCTTCGGGCTATCAGCACAACAATCCAAAGGCTTTGCCTACTGTTGAGTTTATGATTATAAATAAGACGAAAGAATCAGAGGAAAAACTCAATGCGAGTGAAGTGTACACAGTTAGCAAAGCGCCTTTGGTTCAAGATGTGGAGAAAAGTTACGCAAAGGCGGAGGCGTACGCTATATATAATAAGATAATGTACCTTTTGAGTGAACAAAAGACGATTTATGACGCAAAAAAGAAAATCGATAGGGAAATTCAGTTTA
>DHMD01000039.1:11047-17637 GCA_002405615.1 Christensenella sp. UBA4651
TCAGTTTAGCGATATTACGATTTTGGCTAGGACTAGAAGTAATGCGTTGATGGAAATTTTGAGTACTTTGACAGAGTTGGGGCTGCCTGTTGTTCCTGTTAGTAAGGATAGTGTTTTGGAGGAGTATGAGGTAAGGCTTCTCTTTGACTTTTTGAATTTGGTAAACAATAGGACTGATGATATTTTTATTACCGAGTTTTTGGTATCGCCTATCGTGGGGCTTGATGAGGAAGATTTGTGCAAAATTCGTGCTAATATGCCTAATACAGAGTATTTTTATCAATGCGTGTTAGGTTACGATGTGGGAGATGAGATTGGTCAAAAGGTAAAATATACGCTTGAATTAATTGAAAATAGCCGAGATTTGTTGATAAATGGTACTGTTTATGATGTTTTGATGGATTTTTGCCACAAAACTGAATACTTGCACGTTGTGGCCGCAATGCCTGATGGCGAGGGAAAAGTTAGGAATGTTATGGGATTTGTCAATAGTTTTATCGGCAAAAAGTACAATTTTGATTTGCGTGATTATTTGGCTAATATGGCTGAAAATATTGACAAAAACAAGATTTTGCGAGAGCCAAATACCGAGGCTAGTGTAATCGGTGTGGTGACAATGCACCAAAGTAAGGGGCTGGAATACCCTATCGTTTTTATGGTAGATTGTGGTCATAATTATAATATTGAGGACAAAAAAGGCGACTTTTTGTTGAGCTCGGAGTTGGGAATTGGTATGTATGCGTACGATTCAAAGAATCGTACAAAACGCAAAACAATTTTGCATAGTGCGGTAAAAGTGGCTAGCAAGGATAAAGATTTGGCGGAAAGACAGCGTTTGTTGTATGTTGCAATGACTCGTGCAAAAAATCACTTGTTTATCTCTGGGGCGATGAAATTGGATAGTTTCCGTCCTTATCAGTCAGCTTATGCTCTCAAAACTACTCAAAATGATTTGAGTCTGATTTTGTCCGCTTTGTCTGGTGATGCTATAAATTCGCTGAATTGTATCGGTAGTTATACTCAAAAAATCGCTGGAAATAATGTGGAGTATTCTTTAATCAAAATGCCAGAAAATGGAGAAAGTGTAGAAAATATTGCTATACCACACAAAAATGAGGGTATACCCGCAAAATATGAGGGGATACTGACAAAAAATATAGAGTATGTATATCCTTTTGCTCAAAGTAGTAATATTTCTCTCAATAATTCGGTTACTTCGCTCAATCGTGCTGTAAAAGACGAGGGTGAAAGTGTGTGCGATGAACCTCGCAAATTCGATTTGTCCGAAAACAAGTCTTTTGAAAATGTGGACACTGAGGTGGGTATTGCTTTTCACAAGGCGATGCAGTTGATTGATTTTGATTTGGACAGTGAGGAGGGAATTACTCAATTTTTGAGCAAAAAACTAACTAGCGATGAATTGAAACTAGTTAATTGTGGCAAGATATTACAAGCAATACGCAAGTTAAGACCTCTGATAAGCGGCGCAAAGTTGTTGCGAGAACAGGAGTTTATGATGAAAATTCCGCTAAATGAATTGTTAAAAACTGGGGTGAGCGATGAAGTATTGGTGCAGGGAATTATTGACTTGGTAATCATCAAAGATGACCAAATTATCATTTTGGATTACAAGACAAGTAATACTCGTGATATAGAAAAAACGGCAAAAAGTTACCTTACACAACTGCTTTGTTATCAAAAAGCGGTTGAAGCGGCTTGTGGTCGTCCTGTAAAACAAAAATTTCTTTACTTTTTTTTGCAAGAACGCTTAATATTAATTGACAATGATTGCGTAGTTTTTGTATAATGATTATACAAAGATAGACAAGCTTTGTGAAAAATAGGAGTTTATTATGATTTCATTATTAGGTGCAGAAACCGCGCTAGATGCTATTGTAGATTTCTTCAAAAGCATTGTGTCTGGTATGAGTTTGGACATTGTTATGTTCATCTCGGTCGGACTTTTGGCGGTAATCTTTATTGCTGCTATCCTACGCCTTGTGTGGTGTTATGAGAGTCGAGCAATACGGCAAATGCATAGAATTAATAAATATTTGAAGGAAAATCCGAAGATAAACGACTCTAATCTGGTTGAGTTTCACAACAAGATGAGGAAGTTGCCTCGTAGGTTTAGGGACAGATGGCAGTTGTTTATGTTGGAGCGTGAGGGCAGCCCTAGTAGGTATATGACGGTGGAGTATTGCGTAAAGCGCCCACTCTACAATAGCGCCTACAAGTCAGTTCGCAAGCAGATTACATACACTGCAATCGTGTTGGCGATTTTGTCATTCATCGGTTCGGTGGCTTACCTCGCAATTGGTAGCGGTGATAAGCTATTGAATGTGTCGATATTGTTGCAATTCTTGACAATTCCGTTGATTGTCGGGCTTTTTGGTTGCGTATTTTGTATGATAATCCAGTTGCGCTATACCGTTGTAACTAACAATTTTTATGATGAATTTACGGACTTTATGCGTAATATTGACAAATGTACAAATGCTATGCCTGACTATGTTGATTACGAATTGTTGTTTACTCCAAAGGAAATCAACGCAGGTATCCCTGTATTGCGTGAATATTTGGAGAAGCGTGCTTTGGAGGAGCAGCGACTCTTGGAAAAAGCGAAACAAGAGGACGCCAACCACAGCCCTTACAATTTTGCGGATTTAGGGGTAAATGGTTCGCAATTGATTGAGCGTGCTGTTACCGAGAGTGAGAAATTCTTGATGAGCAAAATCCAAATTCAGCAAGAAATCACTGATTTGGAGAAGCAATTACAGAAAACAGAGGCAAACAAAGAGGATATTGAGCGTGAGGCTAATAGAAAGTTGCAGGCTATCAAGGAGAACTTGGAGCGTTTGGACAAGGCTATGGCTGAAACCACAAACCGTGTGGAAATCAACTACAATAGGCGTCAAGCAACCGAGGAAATGAACAAAAAGGCGAAACTCGAAAAAGACCTCGAAAATATGCTTAACAAAGAGCAGGTACAGATTGACGCTCTGAATGTTGAAATCCAGAAACGAAAAGAGATTGTGGAAGGCAACAAGGAAGAGGTGGAAACCGCCCTCAAATCAGAGTACGACACCTTCGCTACAAAAGTTTATCAGGAGCTTACTGAAAAGATTACTCGTGATAATTCCGAGCAGATGCGCGACCTCGAAATGGTTATCGCTAGGTTAAAGGCAAAAGTTCAAGAATACAACAAAGACATTGAGAAGCGTGATAATTTGGTAGAGGCTCGCTCTATCGAGGTAGAGAATTTGCGTCATGAGTTGCGTAAAGCAAAGACTATTATCAAGGATATGAACAAAAAGCGTGGCAAAAATGCTATCAATGTAGACGCCGTTATCAAAGAACCGGAGCATTACGACCCTGACAAGATTGCTGCCGAAAAGAAAGCAGAAGCAAAAGCTGATGAATTTGCCGAGGAGCCTGTCGCTCCAAAGCAAGATGAGTTTGTCGAGGTGGCTGCCCCTGTTGAGGTGCAAGCGCCACAAGACGAATTTATTGCCGAAGCTCCTATTAGTGGTGATGAGTTTGCTCAACCTATGGATATGCCTATCGAGGAGCAGAATGTTCCGGCAATTGAGCCTGAGTATGTAGAGCAACCTATGGAGCAAAGTGCGTACGGTGGGGAATATGTTGAGCAACCTCAATTTGACCAAAATGGGGAAATATATGGCGAAATGCCTGCTGATATGGGCTATGATATGCAGCAACCTATGGACGGGCAATTTGTTGAACAACCAATGCAAGACGAGTTTATACAACCCGAAATGCAGCCTGTTGATGAGTTCGAACAGCCTCAACAAGTTGACGAATTTGAGCCTGTGAATGTTGAGCAGGTCGAAAAAGATAATGGCGGCAAAAAGGCTCAAATCAAAAAAGGCAAGATTGTAAAACCAGCCAAAAAGCCTGCAAAAGACGAAAAAATTGAAGAAAAACCAGCAGAAAACAACGAGAAAGAGGAAAAATTAGAAGAAAAGACGGGCGGGGTCGCTTCTGAAACAGAAAACAAAGATACTCAAAAATCTGACAATGCGGAATTGAAGGCTGCTCATCAAGAGAACAAAGAAGCTATCGAAGATGTGAAATCTACTGTCGATGCCTTGAAAAAGGAAATTGCTGAAATGAGCAAGGCAAAGGAAGAGGAAAAAGCGGCAGAAGAGGAGAAAAAGACGGCTGCCAACGATGAATTGGAGGCTTTGCAAAAGCAAATTAATGCCGAAAACGAGCGTTTGAAGAAGCAACAAGAGGAGTTGCGTGCGCAGATTGACGAAACCTTGAAGACTATGGAAAAGGCAACGAATGCCACCAAGGCGGAGCGTACTCGTAATATCAAGAAGATTAAAGATTTGATTGCGCAGTTGAAGCAAGAGGCTGTTGAGGCAAAAGAGCGTGGTGCTAGCAAGTCTGAAATTAACAAGATAAACAAGTCTGCGGCGGAGTTGGTTAAGGTAATTGCCGACTACCAAGCAAACAAGCCAATTGCTTCAAAAACTGCTGAAAAGTAATAAAATTAACAGGAAAAGTCGCTTAAATGTGGCTTTTTTGTTGTTTTTGGGAAATTTGGTTTATTCGTTTGTCAAAATTTAGTTTATAGTTTATAATAAAATCAACTAATTAAGTGAGGTATTGAATTATGGGTATATGTGCGATTTTGGGTGCAATACTAGGCTGTATGTTACTGCTCATAGTGGTTGTTCTAGTTTGGTGGTTTGCTACTATGTATCAGGCGATTATTACTAAACGCAACAATGCAGAAGACGCTTTCGGCGAGTTAAACAATTTGCTCAAAGCAAGATATGAGGATGTCTCACAGTTCGTGGAGGCGATTGGAGAAAATTGTGATGATGAGATAAAATCACAACTTTTGAATGCTAGAAATTTGGCTATGGCGAGTGCGACTGTAAGTGAGCAACTTGCTAATGAGGCAAAATTGGAAATGCAAATTGAAAGGGCTTTGCTCATTTACCAAGAAAAAAAGCAAAATATGTCGCAGGAACAGCAAAAAATTTGTGATAATCTGTACAAAAATCAAGAATTTATCAACAAAAGCCGCCAGTTTTACAATTCAATGGTTAAGGCATACAATGATAAGTTGACTACCGTTCCTGGGAAATTTTGGTCGCAGATGAGAAATTTGCAACCGATGACGATGTATAATTTACAAGTTGACTAGATTTTTCATTCTCCCGCTATGGGAGATTTTTTTTTGTCATATTTGAAATCGCAAAAAAATAAAATAAGGTATGATAAAAATTTTGGAACAAAAAAAGTTAGACGAAATTTTATACACCTGTTGCGAGGGGGATAGTATTGAAAGTATTGCTAGCAAGTTCGGTACAAGCGTACAAGAAATTAGGCAGTGCAATCCACTGCTCACGAATATTTATGCTGGGTGTATGATTTTGCTCAAAAATTTGGGTAAAAAGCGTGTTACAGTTGAGCCTTTGCAAACTTTGGAAATGATAGCGGACACGCACAATACGACCGTAAGTAAATTAATGAAACTTAATGACTTGAAATCGGAGCGGGTTTTTGTGGGAATGCAATTGTTAGTCGAGGATGAGTAGGAGAGTGATGTGTCAAAAACGTTGTTTCAGTCAGTACTTATCATTGCTGGCTTCTCTATATTGACCCGCTTTTTGGGTTTTTTGTTTAGAATTTACTTATCTCGGGAGTTGGGAGCGGAACTTTTGGGAGTCTATCAAGTGGCATTTAGTGTGTTTATGGTGCTAATTGTTATTGTTAGTAGTGGTATCCCTCTTGCCGTTTCAAAATCTATTGCAAAGTACAGAGTTGAAGGTAATACTGCAAAGAGTGGGTCTATGGTCGCTAGCGCTCTGGTAGTTGGGCTGGCTGTAGCTGTTGCGTTGTGCGGAATTTTGCTATTGTTTTATAAATATATAGGAGCAATGTTTGCTGATTGTCGCTGCATATATATCTTGATTAGTCTTTTACCTGCGGTAATTTGTAGTGCTGTGTATTCGGCATTTCGTGGTGCGTTGTGGGGAGCGCAAGATTATTTTAATGTAAGTTTAGCAGAGTTGATTGAGCAAGTTCTGAGGATTATGGTGTTTGCTCTAATGGCTGAATGGATATTTTCTTCGCTTGATGGGGCGTTGGTTGCGGGCATATCTATGTCAGTTGCGTGCGTTTTGAGTGCTATTTTTGTTGCAATAGTATATTTTAGCAAGGGGAATAGGCTATCATCGCCGAGAGAAAGTTATAGGACGATGATAAAAAGTGCTGCACCTGTAACTGGGGTGCGGGTCGCTAGTAGTCTCATTCAACCGATAATCGCAGTATTATTCCCTGCAATGCTGGTGTTGGCGGGATATACAAGTGAGCAAGCGATGGAGTCATACGGTATGGCGATGGGAATGACTTTCCCGCTGTTGTTTTTACCGTCTACGATAGTGGGTGCGTTGAGTTTTGCTTTGATTCCTGACCTTTCGACTGCAATTGCGCAGAAAAATGACAAATTAGTAAGTACTCGAATAACTACAAGTTTGTCTTTCGCTCTGTTTATATCCGCTTTGATTATTCCTTTTTATATTGGCTGTGGTGAGGCAATCGGTGTG
>DHMD01000012.1 GCA_002405615.1 Christensenella sp. UBA4651
ATTTTACTAATCGGAATACCCGTTTCTTCCATAGCCTCACACAGAGCAACCGCCAATATATCAGTTTCACCCTCACAATGACCACCAAATTGCAGCCACAAGCCCGCTTTTTTGTGATGATTTAGCAAAATTCGCCCAGCCTTATCCACTACCAACACCCCAGCAGTAAGGTGCGACCCCGACCGCCTATCGCAGGCGTCAGCTAAATCTCTACTCCTCGCAATAAACCCCATTGTGCGGGCAACACTTTTCATCTCACTCATATCATAAGGTCGGTATTTTAGCAGTTCAGCAACCAAATCAAAACTCATATCCACCTCACAAATCCATTATCGCCTGTTTGATTTCTTTTGGCACTCGATAACTATCTCTAACTTTCTCTTTGGTAAATTTTATAACATCTTTATTTATTTTGTACTTCCGTAGAGTCGCCAAAACTTTATCACCGAACCGCACACAAGCCTCCGCATACAGCCACGCAAGTGCCATATTTACATAATAATGTCTAGAAATTCTGCCTTTCGCCGTCAACAAAACCCTATCTATATACCCGCCGTTTATATAATACTTCATCATTAAAACTATGGCAAAACGCTCCATATATTCCGCACAATTATTTATCCACACATTCACCGAGTTCCAAAAAGTAGGCAAACACCTATCCACAATTTTTAATTCCCCGCACAAAATGTCGCAAGTCGCCCAATTATCAATCGTGCTAATAAACCTTTCCAGTCTAGGCATCAGCACCTCCACACTCTTTATCCGCCCCAAAAGCAACGCAAGAATAACACTCTCCTCGTGGTAGTTTTGCGGCATAGAGTCAATTATTGCCAAAACCTTATCCGCCCGAACGGAACGAGCGAGCGCCCGCAAATCGGGAACATACCACCCCAAAATCTGCCTCCTACTCGGTACTAATTCATTATTATAACCGATACTCTTTTTTTTATCAAAATCTCTGAGCAATTTCTCAAAATTCGCCCAGTCAACAACCTCACTATTCAAGCAATCAATCAACGCCTGCATAATCGCCTCCTACATAAATATAATTATATTATACACTATAAAAAACGATTTGTCAATCAATATATCGAACATTTTTTCTAGCACACCCATTTTTTATTTTTCGACAATTTCGCTTCTTTATATATTATATACGCCATCCACCATACACACATAACTCAAAACTCACCCCCGCTGGCTTTTGGCAGCATTATTAAAAAAATTTTTTATCAAACTTTATGCACCAAATCACTATTTTTGCTATTTTTTAGCGATTTTTTGCGAATTTTTATTGATTATTTTGCATATTAAATTGCTAATATATTCACGCCGATTTTTTGTTGCAAAGTATAGGTAAAAAATGCTTGCCTTTTTCCCGCAAAACTACTATAATTGATTGTAGAAAAATAGAATTTTTGGAGGAATTATGGCAAAGAATTATGTATTTAGCTTTGACAAAGGTGGTATCGGCGATGTAGTGCTATTGGGCGACAAAGGCGCGAACCTTGCTCAAATCCATCAAATGGGGCTAAACATACCTTTTGGCTTTACTATTACCACAGACGGGTGCAAGTACTATTTGCAGAGCGGCTCTCTAAATAACGACATATTAGAGCAGATTATGCGAGGAGTCAAGGCGATTGAGAAGGATTCGGGAATGACTTTTGGCGACCCAACCAATCCCCTACTTTTGAGCGTGCGTACGGGGGCTTACCCTGTAACTAAGGGACTCGCTCCTACCATAATTAATGTCGGAATGAATGATGTGATAACTTCGCATTTGGTCAAACAAAACAAGACTCCCGTATTTGCTTGGGAGTGTTATGCGAGATTTATGCGTGATTATTGTAATGTAGTCGGCAAAATCGACCTAGAAACCCTCCGAGGCATTGAGGCAGATATTCGAGCTTCTGCACGAGGCATTCCCGAGCCTGAAATCCTGCAAAAGGTCGTTTCCCAATACAAAAAATTATACAAAAAAGAAACAAAACAGGCTTTTCCACAAGATGTTACCGACCAGCTGCTCGAATGTATCAAGGCCGCCCTTTCTAGTTGCAAATCTCCCGTTTCACGCAACTATTTGAGAGCCCACAGCTTGCCACTAGACGCTGGTTGCGCTGTAAGCGTGCAAGCGATGGCTTTTGGCAACTATGATATGACCAGTGGTGTCGGTGTGGTAAACACTCGCAACCTCGTAACTGGCGAAAAGGAAATCACTGGCGAGATTTTGCGCCGTGCCCAAGAAAAGAGCAGTTTGCAAAAAAACTACACATATGATATGGCAGAACTCAAACAAGCCAACCCTAGCCTATACCTTGACCTACAAAAAGCGTGCGAGCAAATCGAGAACTTTTATCAAGATGTCAAGAGTATTGAGTTTTGCGTGCAATCTGGCACTCTCTACATTATGCAGGTAGAGGACGCTGCCCGCTCGCCTTTCGCCAGCGCAAAGATTGCCCTCGACCTCTGCAACGAAAAATTGATAGACCGAGATGAGGCAATTAGCAAAGTTGACGCTAATGGTATGGGTACACTAATGCAATCTGTCATCGACCCAATGCGTGCAGCCGCTAGCAGCGTGCTCGCCGAGGGCGTCAGCGGATATCCAGGTAGCAGCAGCGGTGTAATCGTACTATCAGTTGAGGCAGCACTTACCTACTCGGGCAAGGGCGAGAATGTTATATTCATCAAGGATAGTTTCTCTGTCCACGACACAGACGGCATCGCAGTTTCATCAGGTATTGTCGCATTGCAAGGCGGATACAATAGTTTCGCCAGCATTATCGCCAAGAGTAAAGCACTCCCTTGCATCATCGGCTGCAAGCGAATTTCTATAAATATGAATGCCAAAACACTCAAAATGGGCGGATTAAATTACAAAGAGGGCGACAAAATCACTATTGACGCCGACAAGGCAAAAGTCTACGGCGAGGCACTACCCCTGATTGAGCCAAATCTCACTGGCGACTTTGGCACTTTGATTAGTTGGGCAAAGGCAAAACAGAATATTTTAATCTACGCCGATGCAGACACTCCCGCTAGAATCAAGCGTGCCCAAGAATTAGGAGCAAACGGGGTCGGGTTGGTTAGGACGGAAAATATGTTCTTCCACCCACAGAAACTAAACAGCCTGCGTCAGTTCTTTATCGCTCCGAATGACAAATGCCGTACAGACGCACTCAAAGCCATTTACAAGTATCAATTTGCCGACTTTATCAAATTGCTCACTCAAAACGGCGATGACGAAATTAATATCCGCCTACTTGACATCACAATTTCTGATGTTTTACCAAACACTGTTGGCGAACTCCAAAGTTTAGCAAAGACTATGGGCGTAAGTTTAGACGAACTCAAAGCCCCTTATTACGAACTAAAACAGACCAACCCCACCTTGGGTATTCGTGGTTGTAGAATGCTAATTATGCACCCCGAGTTTATCGATTTGCAAGTTTCTGCAATATTCAATGCCGCTTTTGAAACGAAACGCAGAACTGGCAAAATGCCAAAAATCAATATAATTATCCCAATGGTTACCCTGCTCCCTGAATACGAAATTTTGGAAAAAGCAGTCCGCACTGCCGCCGAAAAGGTTTTGGAGGCAAACAAGCGTGTAAAGTGCGAGTATATGGTCGGCTGTATGATAGAAACACCTCGCGCGTGTCTTATCGCAGACAAGTTAGCGGAGGTTGCCGATTTTGTAACTTTTGGTACGAACGACCTCACACAACTTACCTATGGATTTAGCCGTGATGACTGTATGAAGTTTTTGCAAGATTATTACGATGATTACCTAATCTACAAAGACCCATTCGTTATGCTCGACCGAAACGGTGTGTTTGAATTAATCAACCTCGCCGTTCAAAAAATTCGCTCTGTAAAAGAAAATATGCCAATTTGGTTATTAGGCGATATTGTGAGCGACCCAGAAAGTATAGCACTAGCACTCAAACTCAACATCAATAGAATTAGTTGCGTGCCAAACAAAATCCCAGGAACTATACTTGCAATTGCGCAAGCAAATATCAAAGAAGAAAAATCTAAATAATCAAAAAACAGCACTATATGTGCTGTTTTTTGCTACTTAACTGCAAATTTTAATCATATAGTCGCAAGAATTTGTTTATTAACGACATATACATAAATGCACTTAATTTTATTTTGACCTGCTCAACAAACTTCAAATAAGTGCGCACTAAAATTAATAATTTTTGACTTTTAGGTTCATAATAAAAATCAATTTTTACAAAAAACAACTATTTTTTTGTATGATTTTTTGCTATTTTATTTGCATTTATTTAACAATTTTTTGTGTTTTCCCACCCTAAATGTTTACTACAAAAAAATCACGTTTTTTACTTACTATTTGTTTTATTCTCCAAAATACACAAAATATACAAAATTTTTCAACAAAAAATCATTTTTTCGCTTAATTTATTTGCAATATTTTACAAATTTTTGTTATACTAGAATATAGCGAAATATCTAAAAATATAGGAGGAAAGATTTTGGCTAAAAATATAGAGGCGCAAGGTATACGCGTAGGATATATTATCGGCGGTATCTTGGCAGTTTTGTTGGCTGCCCTGCTTATCGTAATGTACCTGCCCGATTTTTTGACAGCCGTATTTGGTCTGCCACAAATTTGGGATTTGTATACTCCAATTTCCGAACTCGTTGGCTCAAATGTTATGGAGTACTTTAACAACTGGGGCGCAGCAGGAATTATGGTGCTGTTCTTCCTAATTTACTTTGTATGTATGGCTGCAAGGCAGAGTAAATCTGCTACAATGTTTAGACTGACTGGAATGTTCGGAGCGCTTGGCTGCTCACTTCCTTTCGTAGCAACAGCACTCAAATCTATGGAATTGGTTGACTTGACAGGTTATGTAGGCTACGTACTGTTGGGAACTTTTGCCCTAGCCTTTATCTTCTACATTGTCGGACTTATCTTGCGTGGCAAGCAAAAATTCCACAAAAACAAGGCATCTACAACGCTAGTATTCTGCGTAACATTTTGGTTGCTGTTTACCGCATTGCAAGCACTATACTATGTAGGCGAAGCATTCGGGATTGAGGCGCTGACAACCACATTTCTTGATGTAATTACCTTTGTAAACACATATATTTTCACAATTTTGGCAATTTACTTGATAATTTCTGCAATTTGGATGTTCTTAACCGTTCCTCATCATGTTAGGGTTGAGTATAATGCGGACACCCCAGATATGGCGAAGCCTACCGAATCAATCGAGGAGCAAGCAAAGAATATCACTCTCAGCCCAGAGGAAGAAGCCGCAGCAAAGCAACGCTCTACTGAGGCAATCAAGGGTTCGGGCGCTCCTGTTACGCAACCACTCAACGTCTACCCAGGCAAACAAAATGCCTCTATGCCAAATCCATATAGGCGTAAACCTATTCAACCAATTCCTGCAACTCCGCAA
>DHMD01000047.1:0-3398 GCA_002405615.1 Christensenella sp. UBA4651
TCAACAACTTCAAATTTTTATTTTTGCGGCATTTTTAGATTTTCTCAAATTTTTATTATTTTTTAATTATTTTTCTTGAATTTTATAAATTAACAATAATTATTTGGAATTTGCACAAAAATAATATATAATATGAGTGTGATAAAAAGGAGGATAAGAATGCTAAAAGGCAGTAAAGCATTATTTTTCGTGCTTACGGGCGTATTATTTTTGCTTATTTTGAGTACGTTTTTGTTATGCGCTTGCTCACGAGATACTGAATTAAAAGATGTCAAAATCAGTGTAGGGAACAATCAATTTGTGATAAATGATAGCAGTAATTTATATTTTAATTCATTGAGTATAGAGAAGCCTATAACCTTTACTACCAAACAAAATGGCTACGAATTGAGTGTCGAGTATTTTGAGAACGAAAATTCACAGGGCGAAAAGTTATCAAATAATACAATAACCTTAGATGAAATCAAGCGTGGTGCGTACTTTGATTTGTCGATTTCTGCGGGCGACAAAACTATCTCTGCAAGGCTAAATTTAACCAAGAGCGATTTTCCTATCCTCGATGTTACTGGTCAAGGCTCAATAAATGGCGATTACCTTTTTGCAGCATACAGTTGTGAATCGGAAGAAGGGAGCAAAAAATTCCCCTCATATATGCTCAAAGTTTCCCCAGAGGGCAAAATCAAATATTTTAGGTGGGAGGCCGATTATGTCCTCGATTTTCAAAAAGTAATCACAACCGATAACCAAATTAGATACCTATATTTTTTGGCAGACCAAGATAAATTCAACGAAACTGATTACGGACTGAATGCCCAACTCGTGTTTAGCAAAGTTGTCGTTATGGACGAAAATTACAATTTTATCAAGGATATCTACTACAAAAAGGCAAATTATGCAGAATTTCCTATCGAAATGCACGACCTTGTGTACTTTAATGACAATCATTATATCGTAGCCTCAAACGAAGCCCGCCTCATCTCCCAAATCCCAGACTATATGGAGGGGGATAAATCGCAGCCAATGAAAGCAGTTGCTTGCCTTATTCAAGAAGTGCAAGATGACAATATCGTGTGGGAATTTGATAGCACGGATTATGCCGACTTTTATCAATGCTATTCCAAAGATATGAGCCTATGGAGATTTAGCGACCAGTCAATTTACAAGGGATATGTGGACTATATGCACATAAACTCTATGTCGATTGACCCTAACGACCAAAATCTAATCATATCTTTCCGAAATATCAGTTCAGTCGTAAAAATCAATCGCACAACTGGCGAGCGTATGTGGGTGCTGGGTGGCGAAATTGACGAATTTAATTTGACCGACAAGTTCGGCTTGCAGCACAGCGCCGTGTCATATACTGACGGTGTAATTACGCTTTTTGACAACACAAAAGGCGAAACAAACTACTCACGAGTTATGGAACTCAAACTAGACGAGCAAAACAAAACCGTACAAGTCATCAATACCGTTGATTTGGGTATTTTGTGTACTGCGTGCGGTTCAGCCGAAAAGGTGGGCAACAATTATTTGGTATGTTTCGGTGTGAATACTAGGAATTTAGCGAAAATAGAGGAAATCAACCCGCAAACAGGCAAAGCGTCTCTAACCATAATCGTATCCAATTCAAAAATGTTGTATAATGTGAACTGGGGCTAAATTGCCCGATTTATAAGACGAAACACAGCACAAGCGGTTGTGTTTTACTATTTCACGAAACCTCACCCATCATCATATACTATAAGGAATGCAATAGCATTCAAAGGTGAAAATATGTGCTTTTTTAATTGTGATGATGATTGTTGTGTAACTAGACCTGTGTGCGGTTGTACTCGCTGCGGGCAAAATCAAAATATTTTTCCCGCTGTGATTTCTGGCGGAATTACAGGTCCAACAGGTCCAGCAGGACCCCAAGGGTTGCAAGGTAATACTGGCGCAACAGGCCCAACAGGACCAACGGGTCCAACTGGTGCTACAGGACCGACAGGTCCTACGGGGCCAACGGGAGAAAGTGATGTTGTCGCCAGTGTCGCAACTAACACAACCCCAATTACTACAAATACCAATCTATTGACCGCTCCGACTATTAACCCAGCGGGTAGTGCGGATATAACTTTTGCTAGCGACACGGGCGTGTACACGCTCCAAGCGGGGACATATGTGATTGCTTTTGGAGCAAACACCACTACGCAATCGACCGACACCGTTAGTCTAAGGCTACTGGTAAACGGCAGCGCCGACCAGTCCGCCTCAATCGTATCAACTAGCGAAACTGATTATCCTAGCCGTACCAAAATCTATGTCTTTGATTCGCAAACGACAGTGGCTCTGGAAGTTGCCGTAACGGGGTCTAGCACTCCGACTGCCACAAACGCATTCCTAAACATTGCCAAAATCGCTTGAATTTAGCCACTCGCTAGTTCTGCCTTGACCTACAATCGCATAGTATGTCAGGCTGAGGTTATAAAGTCTATGTGGCGGGTCATACCATACAAAAATAGAGAGCCTCGGGAAACCCGAGGCTCTCTATCACAGACGGCAAGCCGCCCATACATCAACAAAAAACAAGAGGTTTTGGTGACTCCAGCGGGAATCGAACCCGCGTTACCACCGTGAAAGGGTGGTGTCTTGACCGCTTGACCATGGAGCCAAATGTACCTATACCGCCTCGGCTCATTGGTAGCGATGAGTGGATTCGAACCGCTGACCTGCCGGGTATGAACCGGCCGCTATAACCAACTAAGCTACATCGCCAAAAACCGAAATAGATATAAATACAACATTAGTATACAATAAAATAGGCAATTTGTCAACAAAATTTTTTGAATTTTTATCGCACATACTACTATTTTTTATTTTTCGCTACAAAATCACTATTTTTGCCACTTGTCGCATAAAATGAGTAGACATATCTGACCTTTGTATGATAAAATAAAACTATCATTTCGTTTGAGGAGTTTTCACTCTATGATAGATGAGTATTTGCAACAAGTAAACAGTTATTTTGCACAGTTTGAGATTTTGGCGGGGAGTAGGCGGAAGATTTTTCGCCAACTTCAGCGTATCCCGAGCCAGTCAAATTCTAGCGTTTACGACAACTATATCCAGTATGCCAGTGGGCAGAAAGCCGCCTCTCTGCCTTCCAATACCCGCCAGTCTGACCTGAATAGGCGGCTAGAAATCGTGGAGGCACAATGCTCTGTTGTCGCTGAGCAAATAGCCCATTTCGGCGATTTTGAAACCGACAAATTGACAAAGTACCTAGCAGGGGTGCTGACTCGTAAAACCAACACTCCTTGGTTGCCTGTCCGTTACCTTTTGCATGCTGGCACTTGCCGTCAACCCCGTATTGACGCATACGGACTAATCAAGGCGGAGGCGGTCAAAACCTTGCC
>DHMD01000047.1:3475-3705 GCA_002405615.1 Christensenella sp. UBA4651
ACTATGACACTGCTAGACCGCAAATTTGGATTGCCGCAACTCAATAGTTGGGTCAAATTTCGTGAAACCGAGTGCCAAAAGGCGGGCTGCTCGCAACCCGAATACCCGTCTATCCAAAATATGGACAATATTTGGATGTTTACCTCAAACGACTTTATTTCGGTAGGTGCTAGCGAGCAGTTTAATGCGTTTTTTAATATAAATGGTGTGGAAAATAAGCCGTTTTTGCA
>DHMD01000047.1:3778-4034 GCA_002405615.1 Christensenella sp. UBA4651
ATCAAAGGCTTGCCTTGTTATTCAAATTATGATGACCCATGTTTGCCTCAATCACACCCACGCAATATTGCCATAAATGCCTTATCGCAGTTGGTTTCTACCCGCATAGAGCGTAGCAAAGGGGAGGATAAAGCGGAATCTGCCACTGACGACCATGCTAGCGAAAGTAATGGCGATTCTCTTGATACCGTCGTACCCTGCACCGCCTCAATGTGTCGGTAAAAAACAAAAACTCAAAAAAATTTGAAAAATTATG
>DHMD01000011.1 GCA_002405615.1 Christensenella sp. UBA4651
TAGGCTAAATAAGCGCCCCCCCCGAGTTTTAGAACTCTTGTTCATAACTACTTCCTCCTTGTTTTTTAGTTTATTTCGCACTATGCATTGTGCTGTGCTTTTTGTTTGTTTTTTACAAGTTTTTGTGGTTTTTGGGTTCGGGATTTCTCTCCTCTTGTCTTCCATTTCTCAGGCTACTTTCTTCCTTTGTCATTCCGACCACTGCTTCCTTGCTCCCTGGTGGAGGAATCTGTGAGGAGTTGTCAGACTCCGAACCCAATTTAACTTTTTTTGGTTCGGCTTCGCCTCACAGGTCCTTCCACTAGGGGCTTCGAAGCGAGAGTCAGGACGACAAGATGATAAAATCCACCCCCAAAATTCTCTTTCAGGGTTTCGTGCCTCAACGAACCCCTTGATATTTTTAGTATACCTTTTTTTAACAAAATTAGTCAAACGATTTGACATATTTTTTCAAAATTTTACAAAAAACTATGATTGTTAGATTTTTTTTATTACATTTATCAAATTGGTTGCTTTTTGTGAGTGGCTTATATTATAATAAAGATATGGAAAAAAGTATAAAAATTTTGGTTATTAGCAACACAAAGGGCAACATTGGCCCAATTTTAACGGCTTTGGACAAAGAGCACCCTGATGTGATTTTTCACCTCGGCGGTGGTGTCCGTGATTTGTCTGAATTGAATTTTAGAGGTAAAATTTACGCTGTTCGCAGTGGTGGCGAGTTTGGGAAGCGTCTCCCTACCGCTACAAAAATCAGTTTTGGTAGTGAAATGATGTTACTGTCGCACGGCGATGGTTGGTCAATTAAGGACAAGCAGAAACTGGCTGATTTTGCGGCTGCCCAAGCGGCGACCCTACTACTCGTTGGCTGCGATGATGAGCCGACATACTTTGAGCAAAACGGCATAAAGTTCGTCTGCCCCGGCTCACTGCACGACCGAATGACTGCTACTTACGCTGTGATTGAAATGGACGAGGCGGGCGACCTCGATATTCAGCACCGCAAGCTAATTGACGCATAGTTTGGTGGGAAGAATAGGGAGTTTATCCCCTCGCCCGATATAGGGCAGTGCTAAGGTTTGGTTGTACGAGCGGATAAGGCGGGCTTGCCGCAATGCACGATAGTGCATAATACCCGCCCGTTTTCGGGCGGGCATAGTGCCGTCTAGCGGACGGCACGGCGGCAAGCCCCTTACCTTTCAAAAAGCGGAATAAGCAAACGACCATTCCCTCTGTTGTTCTACTATTTTAGTTGTCTGCTATTCTATTCAATAAAAACAAAAAGCCCTCACGAAAGTGAGGGCTTTTGTTTTAACTCAAAGTGAATTACTCTTGGATTTCTTTCTTTTGAGCTTCTCTTCTCATCTTGGCAGCTTGTCTGCATTCTTTGCAACGAACAGGTTGACTAAAGCCCTTTTCGTTGTAGAATTGTTGCTCGCCTTCGGTAAAAACGAATTCCTTACCGCAGTCTTTACATACGATTGTGATGTCAGCCATCTTTTCCTCCATAAATAATCTAAAACTACGAAATAAGGTGTTTTTTGTTTGAAAAAATATTATATCTTAGTTTTATAAGGCATATTTTATCACATTTCTCAATAAATGTCCAAAGTTTTGACAAAAAATTTTTATTTTTTTTGCATTTTATTATTGACTTATCTTATAAAAATATATATCATTTGATTATTGAGGTTAGAATGAAATATACATACGAAGTAAAAAACATAGATTGTGCGCAATGTGCCAAGCATTTGGAGGCTAGTGTCGCTAGAATCAAGGGCTTCAGCAATGTACAATATAATTTTGCGACTATGGTATTATCTTTTGAGTCCGAACTCAGCAGCGATGAGTTCTTGCCTGAATTGCAGAGGGCTATTTATAGAACTGAGCCAGACGCAGAGATTATACACGACAACTCACCGATTTCACACAAAAGGCGTAAATTTGACATACATTTTGCGTTGTTTTTACTGGGTGTGGTAATAGGCTTCTGCGGGTGGCTAGTCCCTATGCCAGTGGTAGCGAAATTGATTTTGATTACGGTTGGTGTTGGGCTACTGCTCTACAAAACTGCCTTTAAGGCATTTACGCAATTATTCAAGGCGAAGACTATCGGGGAGAGTCTACTCATAACCGTTGCTGCGTTGGGAGCATATGGGCTGGGGCTTTTCCGTACGATTTCGGAGGATTTCTCGGAACTCGGCGAAGGGCTGGAAGAAAGTCTAATCGTCATCATTCTATACAGCGTGGGCAAAATGCTAGAATCTAGCGTGCTCAAAAAATCGAGGAAAAACATTAGTTCCCTACTCGAAGTTCAGCCTGAGTTTGCGATGATAGTACACGGCAATCACGAGCATAAGGTTCACCCAAAAGATGTAAAAATCGGAGCGACTATTCGCATTCGTCCCGGGGAGCGTGTGCCGCTAGACGGCGTAGTAATTAGCGGTAGTGCTAGCGTGGACACGAGCCACATAACGGGCGAAAGCTTGCCGAGAGCGGTAAAGCAAGGTGCGGAGGTGCTGTCTGGTACTATCATTTTGGACGGTGTGATTGAGTTGCAGACGACCAGTATGTATAAGGATAGCACTGTTTCTAGGATAATGAACCTGATAGACAATGCAAACGACAAAAAGAGCAAGACGGAGACCGTCATCAATCGGTTCGCAAAATGGTACACATTAGCGGTGCTATCCGTTGCGGTTGTTGTGCTACTGGTGTATGCGATTTTGGGCAACATTGTAACAGGAATTGAGCAAAGTTTGATTTTGCTGTTCATCTCCTGCCCTTGTGCGTTTGCGATTTCGGTGCCACTGGCGTATTTTAGCGCTTTGGGCAAGGCGAGCAAAAACGGAATTTTGATAAAAGGTAGCAATTATCTTGATGTTGCGGCGAAACTAAATCACATTTATTTTGACAAAACAGGGACACTTACGACTGGTGATTTTGTGGTAAAAGATGTCATTACACTAAACAAAAAGTACTCTACCCAAGATATTCTCAAATTTGCGGCGTTGGGCGAACAAAACAGTATACACCCTATCGCTAGGGCAATTACGCACAAAGCACACGGAATTACGCTAGAAAAAGTGGAGAATTTCGTAGAAAACAGTGGCTCTGGCGTGTCATTTACCTACAAAAATGATGTGATTTTTGTGGGAAATGTTACTCGCAGCAATTCGGACGAGCTAACTAGCGTACAAATTATAGTCAACGAGAAACCTGTCGGCAAAATTTTGCTCGCTGACTCGCTGAAACCTCGTTCGGTGGCGACTTGCGAATACTTGCGTTCTAGGCGAATTACTTTGAGTATGTTGAGTGGCGACAATCAAAAGGTTACTAGTCATATTGCAGAGATTTTGGGTATTGAGGACTACCACGCAGGTTTGACACCAAAACAAAAATACCAGATACTGGAAACGCACTTGGACAAACAAAGCAAGGGCGAATATACGGCTTTTGTCGGAGACGGTATCAACGATGCCCCTAGCCTATCGAGGGCTGACCTCGGTATTTCGATGGGGTTGGCTGGCTCTCCTGCCACAGTAGAGGCGAGCGACATCGTAGTTGTGGACGACAATCCGTCCAAAATCGCCGACCTTATCAAGTTGAGTAAATTCGCTCGTGGTATTGTTTGGCAAAACATTATTTTTGCAATCGTTACCAAATTGCTAGTGGTTATCCTCGATATTACTGGGGTACTGGCGGCAAGCGGGTTTGGAATGATAATCGCTGTAATCGGCGATGTCGGTGTAACACTGCTAGCAATTCTCAATTCACTGCGAATATTCCCATATAATTTCGGCAGAAAACGCATAAAACAGCCAAAAACTACGGGTGTTATGGTCGAGGCGGAAATGCACAACCATACGCACAGTGAAAATTGCGGATGCGGCGAGCATAAGCACGACAAAAATTGTGGCTGCGGTGAACACGAACACAAACACAGACACAGCGGGTGCTCTTGCGGGTGCGAGGAGCACAAACATAACCACGATAATAAAGAATAATAAAAAAAGAGGCACAGAACTTGTGCTTCTTTTCTTGTATGCGTTGATAAATATGTATAGTCTTTTGTTTGTCCGCTCCCCTGATTACTGCTTTTTTGCTCTCTTATTTTTGGCGTTTGTCAACTCAAAAATGCTATCGTTTAGGTCAATATTCACATTCCCAAATGCCTTAAAAAACTCGGCGATATATTTATCACGGTTTACCCCAACGACCACATTTATAGCACCACGCTTGTTGAAACGGGCGTAGGTTTTGCCCGGCTCTTTGTCCATATCTACATAAATATCGGCACGCTGCAATTCAAAAATCTTTGGGCTTTTGAGATAAAACAGCGCACAACTATCGTTTGTGGCGATACGCTTGTCCTGACAATTCGGCTCCCAATAAGTCTGAAACATCGTGTTAAAAAACTTTCCGACAGAGTTGGTCAGGCTCAAATCTTGGACTTGGCTCTCGGTCAGGTGTGCAGCAAATCGCCCGATATATGACGGAATCATTACTGTTGGAATTCCGCTATCTAGCACAATTTGGAACGCCTCGGGGTCGTTCTTGATATTGAATGAAATATGCTCTGGCATATCCAGCATTCCGTATGGACTCGCCCCCATAAAGATGATTTGTTTGATAAACTGCACGACTTCGGGGTGGCATGTGAGGAGTTCGGCGGCGTTGGTTTGAGGCCCCCACAAGCAGAGAGTTATCTCGTTCGGGTTCGCCATAATTACCTCATACATTGCCTCAACCGCAGATTTGGTAATAGGCTGAGCGTGGGTAACTTTGGGTGGGATATAGCCTCCCATTCCCTCCTCGCCGTGCATATGTGTTGCGTGGATGGGCTCACGGAAAAGAGGCTTCCCCGCTCCTATTGCGATAGGAATATTTTTGCCGAACAAGTCCATCACATGACAGGCGTTGCGTGTTGCGGTTAGCACATCAATATTGCCCGAAACTGTGGTTATCAATTTTATGTCAATCGTTTTGTCAAAAAGTGCCAAAACCAATGCAGTAATATCATCAACCCCTGGGTCTGTGTCGATAATTAATTTATGTTTTTTCATTATATCCCCTAATTTTATTATGTGTTTTACTCAATAATTATATACAAAAATTGTCGAATAAGTAAAGTAAAAAAGCATTAAAAATAATTTTTTGATAAATTTTGTCTTATTTACAAAAACAAAAAGCCCAAAACGGGCTTTTCTCTTTAACATAATTATTGGGGGAGTTTTACGCACTCGAATTTACCCCACTCTGATATAGATTTTTATCGTGCCGTCAAAGGTGATATTCTTGAACTCCAAAACGAGCTTGTTTGTCGTTTCGTTTGTATAGTAGATTAACCCAACAGAAACAGTCGAGTTTTTTACATCACTTTGGGTTTTGTTGACCGTAAACCAATTTGAATTGTCAAACGAAAACTCCACAACCGTACCACTTGCAGGTGTAAATATCAAACTCGCATATTTTTTACCATCGTCCGAAGTGGTATAAACTGTATAATCAGTTGCCGTACCCGACACTTCCGCAATCGTACACCACAACCAGTTGGCATAGAGCGTTATCGACTCCGTATTCGTCCAAGTTGAAATGAGAGCCGCTCCATTCGCATCATAATACTTTACACCTTTACCACACAACTCCGTATAATAGCCGTCCAAAATATAGTTAGTGCGAGTAGCGACCGTAATACTAGGCAAAGCAGACTTGTATGTTACATCAGCAGATGTCGTGCCAGCAGCAGTGGCGTTTTGCGTATCAAATGAAATCTTATATTTGTTCGCCGTCCACACAGCGTAGAGGTTTACAGTGCCACCATTTGCCGTAGTGAGCGTGGATACACTTTGTCCATCGCTATACGCTTTTGCACCACTACTGCTAGTTGCCCACCCCGCAAAAGTGTAGCCCGTGCGGGTAAACACATTCTTTGACAGCGCCTTGCTTGTACCATAGACATGAGTACTGTTACCCATAGTGCCGCTACCACCATTTGAATTGTACTTTACATAATATGTGTAACCCGTCCACTTTGCGTATAGAGTCGTTGCACTCGTCAAGTCGCAAGTTCTAGCACTCACTCCACTTGCGGTATAGTATTGC
>DHMD01000008.1 GCA_002405615.1 Christensenella sp. UBA4651
TGTTCTATGTGCAGTCATTTTGGGAACTATCGCCTACTGCTTCCCGATAAAATACAAGGATAGTATTATAGAGACAAGTGCAGAATTTGACCTAAGCCCAGTTTTGGTCGCCAGCGTAATTAACGCAGAGAGCAGATTTAGGGCGGACGCAATATCACAAAAAGGCGCTGTTGGGCTAATGCAACTTTTGCCGTCAACCGCTGCCGAAATCGCCCAAAAACTCGGTATCCAGGACTTTACGGAAAAAGACTTGTTTACCCCCAAAACAAATATTCGCCTCGGCACAAGTTACCTCTCCTATCTAATTAACGAGTTTGACAATGTCGACACCGCCTTGTGCGCATACAACGCAGGCCCCAACAAAGTGCGCTCTTGGCTCAACAACCCCAAATACAGCGAGGACGGCAAGAGCCTAACAATTATTCCCTACGCAGAAACACAAAAGTATGTAAAAAAGATTTCTTTTTATACAAAATTTTATGCGGGATATTTTTGAGCCATATTTTAGTTGACTAAAAATTGGGGCTGTGATAAAATCTCTATATATCAAAAAATAGGATGGATTATGTTTAATTTTTATGTAGACGCCTTGGGCGATATGTTTGACAAAGAACTCACAGATAATGGGCTAAATCTCGCCCCTAGCAAATTGAGAGCAGGTAAAGAGATTATTCATTTTGACGGTTATCACAGCCTAGAAGCCGAAAAGGAACTGATTAACGGTATTAATTCAAAAAAATACGAGATTGAGCCACTTACCGCTGACGAATGGTTCGACTTTTTTAAGGTGGATATTGAAGCGGGGCTAGACATCATCTTTTTTAGCATATCTTTCAGTCTTCGCAAAGACAAGGGAGTCGCACTAAAAGAGGCTTTCGCTCGACTAAACAAAGTTTACCCAAATTCAAAAGCGATTTTGATAAACACCTTTACTTTCTCTCGTGGCACTAGCGAAATCGCCGCCCTTACTCGCCTAGTTTACAGCAAAAACGAGGATATTGACGAGGCTCTGGACTTTGCCGAAACAATAATCGGTAAATTCGTAAGCATTATCGCCCTCGATAGCGTTTTCAATTTGCAAGCCAGCCCACTTCTCACCCCACTCGCAGCAGAGTTTTCGGGTAGCACCCTCAACCTAAAACCAATTGTCAGTATCGACCCCGAGGGCAAATTTAGACTGTTTGACAAGGCAAAAGGTTACAAATCTGCCGTATCGAAACTATACAGCAATGTGAAAGAAAATGGACTAAATGTCGCTGACTACACTTTTAGCATAGTTAGTTTTAATGCAGACAAGGAGGCACAAGAACTCTATGACCGCTTCCGCAAAATAGTTACCGAAAACGAAATTCGCCTCGTCAAAATGTCGCCAAATAATGCAATACTTTGCGGAGGTAAGTGTATCAGCCTTACCTTCCATAGTAAATATTAGAACTAGAGTACAAAGCAAAAAGAACCAAGACGAAACTTGGTTCTTTTGTTTACTCCAAACCTCAAAAACTAAATTACTTTTGCATAGTGTCGTTCAAGTCAAAGGTAATGGCGTCAGACTTTTTGCAAGGGCTATCACATTTGCAACGGTCGTAATCGTCAAAGAAACAACGATTTTTGTTCAAGTAACGATTACTCAATTCTTGCGAAAGCAAAGCGTCATACCCAGCCATTCCGACAAACACTCGATGAGCCACTTCGCAAGAAATTTTGCGTGTTTCCTCTTGCGCAAGGTTGCAAGCACGCTCTTTTAATCTAGCTACAATCGCTTCATAATTACCTGTTTCTTGGACATTTAGTAGCCTAGCTTGCGGAACATTGTGCAAACTATCTATCCGCTCTACCCATTCCTGAGCCAAACCGTCAATAGCATTTATGTGGTCAGGCACGTAATATCTAATTTCTTTTTGCTTGTCTGGGTTGTCAATTTTGTAATTAATCGAACGGTGGCGTTGCAGTTGCGCAAATGCCGTAGCAGACGATTGATAATAAACCTCATAAGCAGCACCATAGTACTCAGGCTTTGTGTCAAAATTGCTGAATAGGTTAAACTCTCTCCCATACGGGTCGTGCTTCAAAGTCTCATTGATAACTTTTACGCCATTAATCTCTAATTCGTTAATTTTATCTACAAATTCAGCCATATCCTCATAAACCAACTGCTCGTACACATTGAGGTCTTTTTTGTCCAAAAACTCCTCCGCCCAACCGCAAATGTAGTTTAGCTGGCGAAGACTGACACCATAACAAATGTTAGTTTTTGCGTCTAGCCCCGTTACATACCTCGCATTTTCACGAGCGATTTGCCTAATTTTCCTCATCGCAGATTTATTGCCCTCGACATCTGGATTTTTTTCAATCAAATCGTTGTAAACTTTATTATAAAAGTAATCAAATACAGCCTTTTCTTTTGCTGGCAGCACCAAGTCCTTGTGCCTACCGCTAGTTTCCTCTGTGCAGTAGACATGCAAATTGTTGAGGTACATACAAAAAATTTTGCTCACATCTTCGATAGCCAACGCCACCGTCTCAAAATCATAACCGCTGTGATGACGCTTGATTAAGGTGTCCTCTTGACGAGCCAAAGTTTTGCTCATCGGTTCTGTCATCATCGTTTCCACAGGAGTGTTGGATACACAAGTCGCCATAATTTTTGCCCCCAGCACAAAGGGAGGAGCGCTTTCCCCTCCCTCGAAAGGAATTTCCGCCTGAGAATGTTGAATCAAAGTAATCTTCATATTTTGTCCTCCGTAAAAAATCAATCTATGATAACAAGTAAAGTATTTTCTGTCAAACGAAACACGAGGAATTTTTTTGATTTTTTATCGCCGCAACGCTTAATACAAATTTTTTTAATTTTTTTACATATTTTTGTTGACAATAGCAAAAAAAAATGCTATTATAGAAAAGTCATCAATTGATGAACATACCTTTTGGGGGTGTAGCTCAGTTGGCTAGAGCACCGGCTTTGCAAGCCGGGTGTCAGGGGTTCGAATCCCCTTACCTCCACCAATGGGAACCGCGGTCGCGCCCGTGGTTCCTTTTCATTTGCGTAAAAGGCGTTGCCGGGATAATCGTTAAGAC
>DHMD01000068.1:0-2014 GCA_002405615.1 Christensenella sp. UBA4651
TTTGGCGGCTATTACACCGCCGCTAACGGTGGTGGTACAAAAATCTACAACGCAAATGGTACGCCAGCGATTTCATCTTCGACCTTTACTGCGAACACCACTCTCTATGCCAAATGGACTGCTAACACCTTCAATATTACAATAAACAACAATGGCGGGAGCGGTGTGAGCAGCACGCCCTACACTGTTTCAACCAGCAGCCAAACCAAAACCATATCCCAGCCGACCCGAACGGGCTACACTTTCGGCGGTTGGACGGTATCTTGTAGTGGGGGAAGCCCAACAATTTCGGGTACGACCCTCACCATACCAGCAAATTGCACGGGAGCGATTACGCTAACTGCCAACTGGACCCCGATAAAATACTATGTAAAATACAACCCAAATGGTGGTAGTGGCACAATGGCGAATAGCGAGCATACATACGACACAGACAAGAATTTGACTACTAACGCATTTACTCGAACGGGGTATAGTTTTGCGGGGTGGGCAACTAGCAGTAGCGGTGCAAAAGCGTATAGCGATGGACAAAGTGTCAAGAATCTATCTAGCACACAAGGTAATACATACAACCTTTATGCGGTTTGGCAAGCGGTAACCGTTACACTTACTTTCAACAACCAGTCCGCAACCACAGCAGGCACGACGAGTGTTACAGCAACATATAATAGTGCCTTATCCGCAATCACTCCACCGACCCGCACAGGCTATGATTTTGGTGGCTACTACACCGCCGCCAACGGCGGCGGCACAAAAATCTATAACGCAAACGGCACGCCCGCAATTTCATCTTCAACATTTACCGCAAACACAACACTTTATGCCTCTTGGATAGCATACAAAAAAATCACCCTTGCGACCAACATTAGCGGTGCGGCGGGTGTGCTAACTGGTGGCGGAAGTTATGCACAAGGCTCACAAGTAACTCTAACCGCATACGCCAACAAGGGCTACAATTTCTGCCACTGGCTCAAAGGCGATGCTGAATTTGATGGCAATGATACAAATGTTATCATTATTACAGCGGATGGCGGCGATGTAACCTACACTGCCGTATTCGAGGAGGCGGGGGCTAAGATTAACAATGTCGCAGTAATGGCTACACGAGGTGGTTATGCCTATGTGTTGGGCGATGATATTGATGCCCTTGGCGATGATGATGAGCTGATAATCTCTGCGAACTTGTGTGATGGATACTCTTTTGTTGGGTGGTATGACTACGAAGATATGACGACTTGCCTATACACCGATATGAGTGTAAAAATAAAGAAAAAGGACGCAGTAGGGCATATCTTTGTAGCGGTTTTCGCCCTAATCAGTAACAGTAATGTCAATCAAGATACGGATAACAGCTCAAAGTGATAATAAGTAATGAATATAATTACAAATAAAAATAAATTAAAAAGCCCGTTCGGGGCTTTTTAATTTACTCTCTTGTTCGGTCGCCGTTGCTTTTGAGGAAAATTTTGAGGTAATTAAAGTGGCTTTCTTCCATTTTCAGCAAATCGCCACAAAGTTCCAATAAATGCTTTTCGCAAGCACTGTAGTCGCACAAATCTTTGTAACATTGCAGCGTCCCCATAACTGTGCCGAGGAGTAGCATTTCGGCGATATGCCTAGTAGATTTGTCGGTCAAAGTCGACATTTTGACGCTCGTCCAGAGTTTCGCCTTTTCAAACATATTATTATCGGCGAGTTCGGTGTCATTTTCTTTTGCCATTTGCTCGCATTTCGCTGCAAAATTCTCATAATTTTGCTTTTCTTCCCGCAATTCCGCCCGCAAAACTTCGCTATCTACGCTAGCCTCAATATCGGCGATACTCTGAATTGCTGTCTTGCAATTTTGGTATACGCTGGTTAGTAATTCGTTATCTTTTTGGTTCATTTTGTCCTCCTAATTTGGAGTATTGCCGATTTGTTATTCTTTATGCAGCGGGTGGGGGGGAAGACAAGGAGTAAATTGCAAAATAAAAGCACAGAGCGGTGCTTTTCCTTTTTGGGTTCAGAGTCTGAC
>DHMD01000068.1:2038-11455 GCA_002405615.1 Christensenella sp. UBA4651
ACTCCTCACAGATTCCTCCACTATGGGCTTGCAGTCAGGATGACAAAGGAGGAAAGCTACTCTAATATTAAAGGATTTTTATTATTAAAGGATTTATATTCGTTTCTCAAAAACTTTTGCTCCAACCGTTTGTCAAAAATTCGTCTAATATGCTATAATAGGTCATATTTATTTATTAGGAGATATTATGGACAAAGAATTTGACATTATTATTATCGGTGGCGGCCCGTCTGGTATGACTGCGGGAATTTACGCTGCTCGTGCGGGAATGAAAGTCCTTTTGATAGAAAAAATGGGTATGGGTGGGCAAGTCGCTCTGACTAGCACGATTGCCAACTACCCAGGGGTGGCAAATGTGGAGGGAATTGACCTCAGTATGAAAATGTACGAGCAAATGACGGCACTAGGCGTGCAGACGGTTTTTGCGACTGTTGACCACATAGATTTTGACAGCAAAATCAAGTCTGTAACTGCCAGCGGAGTAACATACTCGAGCCCTGCAATCATATTAAGTATGGGTGCGACCTCTCGTGGCTTGGGGGTCAAGGGCGAGAAAGAATTTACTGGGCGTGGTGTGTCATATTGTGCTGTGTGTGATGGGGCATTTTTTAGGGGTAAGACGGTAGCAGTTGTCGGTGGCGGCAACACCGCTATCCAAGATGTAATTTATCTAAATGGCGTTGCGGGCAAGATATACCTAATTCACCGCAGAAATGAGTTTCGTGCGGAGGACTCTGTGCAGTCGGAATTTAATCGTATTCGCAGCGAACCCGATACCAAAATCACGACAAAGTTAGGGTATGTTGTCGAGGAAATCAAGGGCGAAAATCGTGTAGAGAGTGTGGTTTTGCGCAGCCTTGAAACACAAAAGTTGGAGGAGATTAGGGTGGACGGCATTTTTGTGGCCGTTGGTAGAAATCCGAATACCGAACTCCTAGACGACAAAATCACCTTGGACAACGGTTATATTGTGGTGGACGAGAATATGCAGACAAATATAGCGGGAGTTTTTGCTAGTGGTGATATAAACCGCAAGAAACTCCGTCAAATCGCTACGGCAATTGCGGACGGTGCAATCGCTGGTACGAGTGCTAGTGTTTATGTCAAAAAATTCAAAAAAGAGGGTTAGGAAATGAAATACTTTGGTACGGACGGTATTAGGGGGATTGTTGGCGAAAAGCTGACGCCCGAACTCGCCCAAGCAGTGGGCTACGCATACGGTATGGCTTTGAACGATTATTTGGGTGGGTTGCCAGTCAAAAAGGAGCGTTTTAGGCGCAATATCTTGATTGGTATGGATACCCGTTCATCGGGGCAAATGCTCGCCGCTGCGGTTTGTGCGGGGCTAAAACTTGCGGGGTTTAATGTGATAGATGCGGGCATTATTACGACCCCTGCGCACAATTATGAAACGAAAGTGGGCGATTTTGTCGGGGGTGTGATGATTACCGCCAGCCACAACCCTGCCGAACACAACGGTATCAAACTCTGTGCCGATAGCGGCAAGAAGCATTCGCTAGCCTTTTTGGAGAGTGTGGAGGAGTATATTGACAAGGGCATTCCCGCCAAAATTAATACCGAAATTTTGGGGACATACGCCGTTGATTTTTCGATAGGATTAGATTGGATAGGCTTCATTTTGCGGAGTTTGGGCAATCCCGATTTGAGCGGGTTTACAGTTGCGTTGGACTTGGCAAATGGTGCGGGGTATGAGTTAATTCCCGAGGGCTTCCGCCGTGCTGGTGCCAAGGTCTTGACCTTTAACACGGAGTGCGATGGCAAAAACATAAATAATGGTTGTGGCAGCGTGTATGTCGACCGTTTCACTAATAAGGTTGTGGAGAGCGGCGCTGATATCGGCTTTTCGTTCGATGGCGATGCTGACCGAATTATGGTAGTCGACAGGACGGGGCGTGTGGTTGACGGGGCTGATTTGATGTACATTTTCGGCGTATATTATAGTGAAAATGGCAAGCTCAATAATGGGGCTATCGTTACCACGCCGATTACGAATTTGGGTATGGAATACAGCCTAAACAAAAAGAGTATCGAGGTAAAACGCACCCAAAAAGTCGGCGGGCAGTATGTGCAAGCTCTTATGGAGGACGGCGGCTACCTTATTGGCGGCGAGGAGAATGGGCATATGCTCCTCAACGATATTGGCGAGGGCTCGGACGGTATGTGTGTTGGGCTATATCTACTCAAAATTATGAGAGAAAGCGGGTGCGACCTTTGTGACTTGCTAAGTGATATGGAGCGTACCAAAACTGCACAAAGCAATGTAGATGTTTCTGAGGAGCAAAAACAGAAATATGTGGCTGGGGCTTTGAGTCAGTTGGAGGCAGAGCAGGCGGCAAGGCTCAAGCACTGCGATGGGCGAATTATTGTCCGTCCTAGCGGTACGGAATGTGTGATTCGAGTGCTGGTCGAGGGCGAGGAGCAGCTTTTATTAGATGAAATTTGCGGCATTTTGGTTGATGCTATCAAAAAATTATAATAATAAATTTTGCGGTTGGCAAAACTCTCCTACTCGGTAGAGTGGGAGAGTTTTTTGAGCGAGGCTATGTGCCTCGTTTTCTTTTCAGTTTTTGTGATAGTTTTGGGAGATTTTAGCAAATAATATTAATACAAAAAATTTGCAAAAAACCCTTGCAATTTGGCAATTTTTATGCTATAATGTTTGACACACTGCGTAAGTAGTGTAGTTTTTTATTAAATTTCGAGGTAAGAAAATGCGCATTAATGTTAAATTTGCTTGTACAGAGTGCAAGAGATACACTCACACTTCTGAAAAGAACAAGAAAAACAATCCTGACCGTATGGAGATGAAGATGTACTGTCCTTTCTGCAAAAAGCACACAGTACACAAAGAGAGCAAATAATTGTTTATTCTATCTAACTCTATAATTGTCGGGAGGCAAAATGGCTAAATCAAAATCAAAGTCAAAGAAGAATGGTAATAATAGTTCTAGTGCAAAGAACATCAAGGCATTGATTGCTCAAAACAAGATGATTGAGAATCAGAATGCCGAGGCTGCTCGTGAGGCTGAGGAGAAGAAGTTGGCTCGTGAGGCAGAGAAAGAGGCAAAGGCTAGACAACAGGCTGAGGCGGAGGAGGCTAACAAGCAAAAATTGGCTACCGCTACCGCTGATGAGGTAATCGTTGACGAAACCGTTGCTGATAAGGTCGAAGATGTCGAGAATGACCAAAAGTCTGATAACAAAAAGGACGACAAAAAAGACGACAAATCCAAGAAAAACAAAAAGGCAAAGAAACAGAGAGAAGGCTTGGGCAAAAAGGTAAAAGATACCGCTAGCGAACTCAAAAAGGTTACTTGGCCAAGTTTCAAGGAAGTTGTCAAAAAGACTGGTGTCGTTTTTGCTGTGGTTATTTTCTTCGGTGCGATTTTGCTCGCATTCGATTTCTTGATGTCATTGCTATACAAACTGTTTATTAGTTAATGGTGAGGTAAGTTAGTATGTCTAATTTTATGAGCACAGAGCCAAAATGGTATGTTTTGCACACCTTTTCTGGCTATGAGGCTGTTGCCAAGCAAAACTTGGAACAAGTTGTAGAAAACGGTAATTTGCAGAATAGAATTTTTGATATTATCATTCCAACTGAGGATGTTATTGAGGAAAACGATGGCAAACGCAAAATCGTTACTCGCAAGTCAATGCCTTGCTATATTTTCATCAAGATGATTTATGGTGATGACATTTGGCACACAATCACTCATACTCGTGGTATCACTGGTTTCGTTGGGCCAAAAGGGCGTCCGCTCCCTTTGACCGAGGAGGAAATCCGCAAGATGAGGTTGGAGCAAGTCAAGGTTGACTTTTCGCTGGATGTGGGTGATGAGGTTCGCATCGTGAGTGGTGCTTTGCGTGATACTGTTTGTAAGGTTACCAAGGTTGACCCCGATGCACAAAGATGTAGTGTTTTGGTGAGTATGTTTGGTAGAGATACACCTCTGGAACTCGCTTATTCAGAAGTGAGCAAAATTTAGTTTAACGCATTTTTAGGTGCTTAACAAAGTTTGGTTTTCCCAAATCTATTGCAGCGTAAACTAATCTTATGTTTGTTAGGCACTATATTCGCTTTCGCTAGATTAGGGCGGGAGTTCGCTTGTGGGAGAATGGGCTAAATATTTCGCACTGGTTCATTCGCTATTACCACATTGGAGGATTTTATTATGGCAGAAAGAAAGCCTGTTGCTGTTGTAAAAGCACAGTTGCCTGCTGGTAAGGCTACTCCGGGTCAACAACTCGGTGGTGCGCTTGGTCCTCACGGTGTAAACATCGGTGCTTTTATCAAGCAATTTAACGATGCCACCGCTAGCCAAGCGGGTTTGATTATTCCAGTAATAATCAACATTTTTGCAGACCGTAGTTTTGAAATCATTTACAAAACTCCACCTGCAGCCGTATTGATTAAAAAAGCAATCGGTATCGAAAAGGGTAGTGCAAAGACCCCTAAAATTTGCGCAGGAGAAATCAAAAAGTCTCAAGTTCGTCAAATTGCAGAGACAAAGATGAAAGATTTGAACGCCGCTTCTATCGAGGCTGCTATGTCTATGATTGCTGGTAGCGCTCGTAGTATGGGTGTTAAGGTCGTTGACGATGAGGAGCAAGCAGCGTAGTCGCTGCATTGGAGGTTTATTATGAAACAAGGTAAAAAGTATAAATCTGCTCTTGCATTGGTTGATGCATCTAAAATGTACAGTCCTGCTGAAGCTATCGCTTTGGCAATCAAGACTGCTACTGCTAAATTTGACGAAACTGTAGAATTGCACATCAAACTTGGTGTTGACGGACAGCAAGCAGACCAACAAGTTCGTGGTACTGTTGTATTGCCAGCTGGTACTGGTAAGAAATTGCGTGTTTTGGTTATTGCCAAGGGTGATAAGGCTGATGAAGCTACAAAGGCTGGCGCTGACTATGTTGGTGCAGAAGAAATCGTAGCAAAAATCGCTGGTCAAGGTTGGTTGGACTTTGATGTATGTATTACAACCCCTGATATGATGGGGGTAGTTGGTAGAGTTGCCAAAATTTTGGGTCCAAAAGGTTTGATGCCAAACCCAAAGAGTGGTACAGTTACAACCGATGTTGTAAAAGCTATCAATGATGTAAAAGCTGGTAAAGTTGAATACCGTCTTGACAAAGAAAACATTATCCACTGCCCTATGGGTAAGGTAAGTTTCGGTGCTGAAAAGTTGCAAGAGAACTACAACGCATTGATGGAGGCTATTGTTAGAGCAAAACCTGCTGCTAGCAAGGGTACATACCTAAAAAGTGTTGTTATGTCTGTAACTATGGGACCAGGTATCAAAATTAATGCTAACAACAACTAATTAGTTTATTATAAATAGTCCGATTTGTTCGGGCTATTTTTTATTTCATATTTTTTAATTTTAATAGTATTTTTTGTTAAATTTTGCAGATATTATAACTGTATGGAATGGTTTTATATAGTTTTGATAATTATTTTGTCGCTTGTTTTGATAAGTTTATTGCCATTCAAAATAGGTATGCGTATGTACTGGAATATAGGCAAGAATTTGGGCGTACTCTCTTTTGATATTTTGGGGATAACGGTCGCTTGTATGCAAATTGAAATTACCCAAACCGCAATCAATATTATCCGAGCAAAGAAAAAAGAAAGACAAATTCAGTTGCAAGCATTGAGTTTTGGGGCAATTTTTATGCACCACTTTTTGCAGGCAGTATTTAGGTACATAGTAATACGGGAAATAAGTATGTATGTTGACGCAAGCAAAAAGAATGACGCCTTTACCACTTTTCTATTCAATGGTGCGGTTCTGCAATTTCTGCAATCAATCTACGCCGTTCTTTATGGGTTAAAAGGTAATTTTATTTCCTTTTGCAGTGTCGATAATGATATACAAGAGAACAAGTGTAGTTTATCAAACTATATGAGCATTATGCTCGCTCCTATGATACTGATTGTGAGTGTGGTGCGGGCATTATTCAGAACAAAAAAGGGGATAGCAAAATATGGAAAATTCGCAAGGTGAAAACAATAATCCTATCAAAGGGCTTATTCAAGACGCATTACAGAGTATCAAAAATTATGTCGATATGGATACCCTTATCGGAGAGCCTCTAACGATGGGAGAAAATGTCTTGGCGTATCCGATTATCAAAGTTTCTGTCGGGATTGTTGCTGGTGGCGGACAATACTCAAATAAATTAATTGTCAAAAAGGGTCGCCCAGCATATCCTTTTGTTGGTGGTACGGGGGCTGGTTTTAGTGCTGAGCCAATAGGTTTTTTGATGGTAAACAACGGAAAGCAAGAACTCATTACAATCCAAAATGAGAATGCGTGGTCAGAGGCTGTGAGCAAACTCGGAGATGGGCTGGGCAGTTACTTAAAGAATATTGCGAAGAAGCAAAATAAGAATAAAAAGGATAATTAAAATGAAAAAAATAGCATTTTTAACTATATTATTTGCGTTTTTCTATGTTTTTTTGTTAAGTTTATGTGCTACACCCGTTTTTGCTGAAACAGAATTCAAACTTCCCAAAGCCACTATCTCCGCTAGTAGTAGCGCTCAAAGTGCCTTTGCTTTTGATGCAGATACTGGGCGTGTGTTTTATCAGAAAAATGCTAACCAGCAGCGTGCAATGGCAAGTACAACCAAAATTGCTACCGCCATTACCGCAATTAGGAATTGCAAAGATTTGGACGAAGAAGTCGAAATCGGTGCAGAATCGGTAGGGATAGAGGGAACGAGTATATATTTGCGGGTTGGTGAAGTTCTCTCTGTTCGTGAGTTGTTGTATGGGTTGATGTTGCGAAGTGGTAATGACGCCGCAACAGCACTTGCTTATCACTGTGCTGGGAGTGTGGAGGAGTTCGCCAAGTTAATGAACGAAACTGCCGCATTGGCTGGTGCTGTAAACACAAATTTCACTAACCCGCACGGCTTGGATGACCCAAATCACTTTACAACTGCACAAGATTTGGCAAAAATCACTGCTTTTGCGCTGCAAAATGATGATTTCAGGCAAATTGTCAGCACAAAGAATATCAAAATCAAAGGGAATGGCGAGGACGCATATAGATTTCTTTCAAATAAAAATAGGCTTTTGAATAGTTTGGACGGCTGTATCGGGGTAAAAACTGGGTACACTAGCAAGGCTGGTAGATGCCTTGTCAGTGCGTGTGAGCGTGATGGACTGCGTGTCGTTTGCGTTGTGCTAAACTGTGGGCCGATGTTTGAGGAAAGTGCAGATATTATTAATGCAATTTACCAAAAATACGGCAGTTACGAGATTTTAGAGCCTTACAAAGTGGTGTCAAATATTCCTCTCGTGAATGGCGAAGTTCCAAGTATTCAAGTTTATTCCAAGAATGGTTTGAAGTTGGCATTAAGTCAAGACGAATTTTCTCAAATAAATATTGAATACGACTTGCCAGAGTTTTTGACTGCTCCTGTAAAAATTGATGAAGCAGTAGGAAAAGTAGAAGTTTATTTCGGTAAACACTTGATTTTTAGCGAAAAAATATATACAATAGATGAAGTAGGTTCAAAACTCCTAAAAGACAAGATGAAAGACATTTTGAAAAAATGGAGTGTCTTGAACTAATAAAGGTGATAGGTACTATGAGATTAAATAAATTTATGGCATCAGCAGGTGTGGCTAGTAGAAGAAAATGTGACGAAATTATTGAGGCAGGTAGGGTGAGAGTGAATGCACAAGTTGTCAAAAAATTGGGCGTTCAGGTTGACCCTGACAAGGACTTGGTATCTGTCGACAACAAGCCAATTAGACTAAAAAACGACTTTGTTTACATTATGATAAATAAGCCAACAGGAGTGGTTACAACTGTTCGCGACCCATATGGCAGATGTACGGTTTTGGATATTTTACCAAAGACCAAAAAGAGGATTTACCCGATCGGCAGGCTGGACTACAACACGAGCGGATTACTTCTGCTGACCAATGACGGGGATACAGCTCAAAAGGTTATTCATCCAAGTTTCGAGCTGAACAAAGTCTATTTGGTTACAGTAAAGCATAAGTTAAATGAGCAACAAATCTCCAAATTATGTAGGGGCGTGGACATCGGTGGCTTTGTTACTTCTCCCGCAAAGGTGGTTTTCAAGCATACAGAAAAAGGCGATTTTGTTTACGAAGTCGTTATCCATGAGGGTAAGAATAGGCAAATTCGCAGAATGTTTGCTGCTGTTGGGAGTAACGTTGTCGGTTTGCAAAGAATTGCTATCGGCAAGTTGAAACTTGGTTCGCTTCCTGTTGGGGCTTTTAGAGATTTAACACAAGAAGAAGTCAATTATATCTTGAAATTAGGAGAGAAAAATTGAGTGTAGGGTATTTTTTTGCATGGTGCATTGCATATTTGCCTATTAGGTTGCTGTACCCAACTACTGTTATCAATAAGAAAGTGTTTAGGCAAAAAGGACGGGCAGTAATGGTTTGTAACCATATGTCGAACCTTGATGTGGTCATTATTAAATCACACGAACATACCAAGCGTTATGTTTTGGCTAAACATTCTCTGTTCAAGAATAAATTTGTAGGGGGCGTGCTAAAAGGTTTGGGCGGCATTCCTGTAAATAGACAGGAGGTCGGCGTCAGTACAATTCGTTCTGTTCTTGATGTACTCAAAAATGAAAATCAAGTCTTGATTTTCCCTGAGGGTACTAGGGAAACGAGTATCGATGATGTCAATGCTTTGAAAAATGGTATGGCTATGTTCGCTCTAAAATCAGAGTCGCCAATTATACCTATGATGCTGTTGTACAAGCCCAAAATGTTTAGGTTCAATAAACTTATTGTTGGTGAGCCTATCGACTTGTCGCAATATAAGGGGCAACGGGTAAGTAAGGATGCGTACGCCGAAATCGCAAATAATGTGCTAAATACTATGCAAAACTTACGCAAAGATTATATCAACTCTCTGAAACCGAGAAGGAGGGCAAAAGTCCTCGCAAAACTCGAAAAAATTGAGCAAAAAGAACAGAAGCACTTGCAGCGTAAAGCTGCAAAGTTACAGAAGAAAATTGACAGAAAACAGAAAAAAGCAGACAGTGTGTAAAATTTTGGCTCTATACTGTCTGCTTTTTGTTGTGTAAAAATAAGTAGGAAGTGTTTGGATAAGTTTGAGGCTTGATTCTTATTATTTGATTTTGACCCTTAAAATACTTTTGTTGGTGCAATTTATTCTCAAAATTCTTTCATTTTTGTTGGTAAAAAGAGTTGAAATATTTTGCGTATTATGATAAAATATTCATCGTGCTGGTGGTGTTGTTTGTGCCGATATCGCAAAGCGAACAGCACGGCGAGGCGAAGATTTCTGCAACGGAAGAGCTTGCTCTAACAACTGAGCAAGACAAGTAAAAAGTGAATATGCTGATGTGGCTCAGTTG
>DHMD01000027.1 GCA_002405615.1 Christensenella sp. UBA4651
GCTAAATAAGCGCCCCCCCCCGAGGTTTTAGAACCCTTGTTCATAACTTTTCCTCCCTATTTTTGAACTTATTTTGCACTATATTTTCTGCTGTGCTTTTTATCTGTTTTTTACAAGTTTTGGTGTGTTTGCCCGATTCACTAACCCCACTTATGTGTTTAGTATACCTAATTTTGACAAAATTAGTCAAACGATTTGACATAATTTTTCAAAATTTCTCAAAATTTTTGCGATTATTGGAAATGTGTTGGACTAATTAGTGCTTTTAGGAGAAGTATATTGGGTTCAACTTCGCCCCGCAGGCCTTTCCACAAATGGCCGCTAATACTGCACGCTTTTGAGAACCAAGCCACGAGGCTCGGCGGTTGCACCAGCACGATTGCGGTCGCAACTAGCGATAATGTCGGGCACTTCGCTAGCAGGTATTTTGCCTTGCCCGACCTCGATAATCGTCCCCGCAATAATTCGCACCATATTGTACAAAAATCCGTCTCCCGTAACGATGAGACGATAGCCGCACTCGGTTTCCACCAAATCTATATCCATAATAGTCCGCACAGTGGTACTGCTACTATTCCCCGCACTGCAAAATGCGGCAAAATCGTGCTTCCCCAAGAATGCCCCGACCGCCTCCTTTGCACGCTCGAAATCAAACGGCGCATTGATTCTAGTCGCCGTCATATCTATAAAAGGAAATCTAATCGGACTGACATAAAAATTGTACTCATAAGTTTTGCTAACTACCGAAAATCTTGCATGAAAATCAATTCCAACCTCACAACTATCCAGCACCCTAATATCCTCGGGCAACTTGGTATTGATAGCCTTGCCGAAACTGTCGGGATTTATCCTACTCTCGGTATCAAAATGCGCCACCAAACCAATAGCACTCACGCCAGCGTCCGTACGACTGCACCCCACGACCTCCACATTTTCGCCCGTAACCTCTGCTATCGCACGAGTGATTTCGCCCTGAATAGTCCTCACATTTGGCTGAATTTGCCACCCCGAATAATTTTTGCCCAAAAACTGTATTATCAACTTGATTCTTTTCATTTTGCACTCCCAATAAACTTATTTTATCATATAAAAACAAAAAAATCTATGATTTGGATAAAAATTTGCGGCTAATATAATCATAAATATTGGACAAAATTAACCTCAAAGTGCTATAATTACTCAAAATTTATTGGAGGCGAAATATCGTGAAGAAAATTACAACAGACGGCAATACCGCAGCAGCAATGGCTAGTTATGCGACAAATGAAATTGCAATTATTTATCCTATTACCCCTAGCTCACCTATGGCGGAGGCTTGTGATGAATGGGCAAGCGCAGGTAAGCTAAACATATACGGCAAAACTATGCAAGTAACCGAAATGCAGAGTGAAGGCGGTGCGGCGGGAGCGTTACACGGCAGTTTGCTAGCGGGAGCGCTGACTACCACATTTACGGCGAGCCAAGGCTTGCTACTGATGATACCTAATATGTACAAAATCGCAGGCGAAATGCTACCTTGCGTGTTTAACGTTGCAGCAAGGAGTTTGGCAACCCACGCACTATCAATTTTTGGCGACCACAGCGATGTGATGGCGTGTAGGCAGACGGGATTCGGAATGATTGCCAGTAGAAATGTGCAAGAGTGCTACGACCTGGGACTCATCAGTATGATGACGGCATTGAATAGCAGTATGCCTATGCTGCATTTCTTTGACGGGTTCCGCACTTCGCACGAAATCAACAAAATCAGCGTACTAGATGACAAGGATATTATAAAACTCATTCCGCAGGACAAAATCGCTGAATTCAAGGCACGAGCTTTGAACCCAAACAATCCAAAACAATACGGCACTGCCCAAAACCCTGATGTGTTTTTCCAGAATCGTGAGGCTAGTGAAGCGTTCTTCCGCAGCGTGCCCGACAAATTTCAGGAAGCGTGCAACACATATTACGCCCTAACTGGCAGATACTATGCCCCATTCAGTTATTACGGTGCAAAAAATGCCGAGAATATCGTAGTGGCTATGTGTAGTAGCACGGAAACAATGGAGCGTGTGATTGACGATTTCAACAAAAAGAACGATAGCAAAGCGGGACTAATCATCGTTAGACTTTACCGCCCATTTGCTACAAAAGCGTTTATCGAGGCATTGCCAAATTCTACCAAAATCATTACCGTTCTCGACCGCACAAAAGAGGGCGGCTCGGCAGGTGAACCGCTATACCTCGATGTTTGTGCAAGTTTGAGAGAGCATTTTGTCAATATCCCCGTACTTTGCGGGCGATACGGACTGGGCGGAAAGGATTTTACCCCAGCGAATGCATATGCAGTACTACAAAATATGTTGCACGACCGAAAGAACCACTTTACCGTGGGAATTACGGACGATATTACCAAATCAAGTTTGCCCGAGTACGACTACACCCTGCCTTGCTCTGCTACTCAATGTATGTTTTATGGGCTCGGGAGCGATGGTACAGTCAGTGCCAACAAAAACAGTATCAAAATCATCGGCGACAACACTGAACTCAATGCCCAAGGCTATTTTGTCTACGATAGCAAAAAGAGCGGAAGTGTAACCATTTCTCACTTGCGTTTTGGTATCGCTCCTATCACCCAGCCTTACGAAATCGACATCGCAGACTTTATCGCCTGCCACAACGCAAGATATATCGGAAAATACGATTTTTTGCCTAAACTCAAAGATAACGGAACTTTACTGCTCAACTGTGATTGGACAAAAGAGGAAATCGCAGACAAGTTGCCAGCGAATTTCAAGAGAGAATTGGCAAAACGCAACATCAATTTTTATATAATTGACGCTCAAAAAATCGCTGACGAACTGGGCTTGCGTGGCAAAATCAATACGATTATGCAGTCCGCTTTCTTCCGCCTGGCAAATATTATACCTTATGATGACGCAGTTTCCGCTATGAAAGCGGCGGCGAAAAAGTCATATGGCAAGGCTGGTGATGCGGTCGTTGAACAGAATTACAGAGCCATCGACCTCGGCGGCAAAATGGTGCAAAAAATTGACATACCTGTCGACTGGGCAACCAACCAAAACGACATTACGACACAATACACCCTTACAAAGGACAAGTTTGCCGACAACATTATGCACCCAATCGCTAAATTGGAGGGCAACAAATTGCCTAGCAGTCAGTTTACCCCTGACGGACATATCCCTACCGATACCGCAAGATTTGAGAAGCGTGGTGTCGCAACAAATATCCCTTGTTGGCAAAAACAAAACTGTATTCAGTGTAATATGTGTAGTTTCGTTTGCCCACACGGAGCAATCAAGCCAGTGCTAATCGATAACGATACGCCTACCCCAGACGATTTTGAATGTATCCCTGCAACTGGTTACACAAACAAGAAATTCCGTATCCAAATCAGCCCTCTCGACTGTACTGGGTGTGGCAGTTGCGCCAATGTCTGCCCTGCTAGAAACAAAGCACTCGTTATGCAAAATGGCGAACAGCAAATCGAGGAACAACGCAAAAACTACGATTTTGCCGCAATGATTGAAAATAATCCTGCCGATTACAACAAATTTAGCGTAAAAGGCAGCCAATTCGCTCCAACTATGTTCCAGTTTAGCGGTGCGTGTGCGGGCTGTGGTGAAACTCCGTATATCAAACTCACTACCCAGCTTTTCGGCGACAAAATGATAATCGCCAACGCAACTGGTTGTAGTAGTATTTACGGCGGTAGTTACCCTAGTTGCCCATATACCAAGAATAATGCAGGACACGGACCCGCCTGGGCAAATAGCCTATTCGAGGACAACGCTGAGTTTGGGCTGGGAATGCGCCTAGCATTGGACAATACCCGCAAAAATATTAATGAAGAATTGACCGAAATTTCACAGAGTTTGCCTAAGATTGCTGGCCTTGTAGCAGAGTGGCGAAACACTCTCGACCTCGACAAAAGTCAAGAAATCAGCAACCAAATCTGTAACTCTCTCCAAGATTTGCTCATTTCGGGCAAACCAAGTGCTGAATTAACCCAAAAAATCAAAAAAGTGTTGAACCAAGAAAACGATATTAACCAAAAAACTGTTTGGGTTTTCGGTGGCGATGGCTGGGCTTATGACATAGGTTACGGCGGACTCGACCACATCTTGGCAAGTGGCAAAAATATCAATATTTTGGTGCTAGATAGCCAAGTTTACTCAAACACTGGCGGCCAAGCGAGCAAAGCAACCCCTGCTGGTGCTGTCGCAAAATTTGCAGACGGCGGTAAAAGTACTAGCAAAAAGAATTTGGGGCTAATGGCTATGAGTTACCCTGATGTCTACGTTGCCCAAATCGCTATGGGCGCAAATATGAATCAAGCACTCACCGCTATCAAAGAGGCACAAGAATATAATGGCGTGTCAATCGTCATCGCCTACTCAACCTGCATAAACCACGGAATTGATATGTCGCAAGGTATGCTGACTATGCGTGAGGCTGTACAATCGGGTTACTGGCATTTGTTTAGATATAACCCAAATACACAGAAACTAATTCTCGACAGCCCAGAACCAACAATGGATTATGTGGAATTTGCCAAGAAGCAACGCAGATTCGCTAACCTCTACAAAAAGAACCCCGAACACGCAGAACAACTACTGCAAAAAGCGAAACAAGATAGCCTAAACTTGCGTGAAAAGCTCAAAAAACTCGCCTCGGAGTGATTACTCTTTGAGCACAGACACAAAAGCCATAAACTTTGAAGCAAAAGGAAAAAGCACCGAATGGTGCTTTTTCATTATAATTTATTCTCCTACTCGCTGTTATCCACAACTACATAGGTATTCGGGTCAGTGCCGACAGGGGCAAATACCGCAGT
>DHMD01000024.1:0-17472 GCA_002405615.1 Christensenella sp. UBA4651
GAAAGCATCTAAGCGTGAAGCCTCCCTTAAGATTAGATATCCCACAGAGTTAATCTGGTAAGACCCCTTGAAGATTACAAGGTTGATAGGTTAGAGGTGTAAGCACAGTAATGTGTTCAGCTGACTAATACTAATAGGTCGAGGGCTTGATCAAATGGAAAATATACCTTTTAGGTAGTTTCCCGTTGACTTGCTGATATGATTATGTTAAATAACTAATTTCAGGAATATTGTTGACAAATATCTATAAATATGCTATATTAATTATGCAGTTGTCTAATACACACTGAGCCATTTCTGGTGACTATGGCGAAGGGGATCCACCTGTTCTCATTCCGAACACAGAAGTTAAGCCCTTCAGCGCCGATAATACTTAGCGGGCAGCCGCTTGGGAAGGTAGGTCGTTGCCAGATTCCATTAACAACCACTTTAGTGGTTGTTTTTTATTGTCAGTAAGTTATAGTTTTATGCTATAACTTATTTTTATTTTCTCCTTGACAAATTTTATTTTGTAATATATATTATATCAAGGAGGCTATTATGCAAACGATAGTTAATGATGATAAGTATGGTAAAATTGAATACACTGAGAATACTTGGAGTGGTTCAAAAAATTTGAGTATTAATGGTGTACCGCTTGAAAAGAAAAGTAGGTCTGATTTTGTGTACCAAACCGAAGATGGCGCAGTAATGGTTAAAATTTCAGGTAATACTTTGATTGGTGCAACTGTAACGATAGGAGATGACAAAATACAAGTTACACCTAAATTGTAATGGTACGAGTTTATTTTCCCTGTTTTGATGTTTGCTCTTACAATCATTTGGGGAAATTCTCCTGCTTTGGTTGCCATTATCCCTATTGTTGGTGGGGCTATTGGTGGTGTTGTAAGTGCGGTGTGTGCTTTCACTTGCTTTTATTTAGCCAAAATGGTTAAGCCTGTTTGGTTAAAATTGTTGATTGGACTTGGTTTCTTTGTACTAGATTTTGTAGTATGTTTTGGTATTGCAAAATTAATTTTGGCAACAATGCTCTAAATTAGTAAAAAACAATCACATTATAACGCTTTTAGACTTGATATTTGTAAAACAAATAATATCTACTTCGTTTAGTAAAAACAAAAAATGCACAAAGTGTGTGCATTTTTTTGTTTATAGAGAGCCGAACTTAAGCTCAAAACGGAGGCTCAGTAAAAGTGCGGTTAAAGTAGGCAGCGACCTTATTTGATAAGTTCGCTTAGCCTAACGGCTAAACTCGTGCAACAACCCATTTTAATGGATTGTTGAAGTTGTTTGCCCATACACTTTTACAGAGCATTAATTCAATTTACGAGTAGCATTATAGAGAGCCGAACCCAAGCCCCAAACTAGGGCATAGTAAAAGTGCGGTTCAAGTAGGTAGCGACCTTATTTGATAAGTTCGCTGAGCCTAACGGCCAAACTTGTGCAACAACCCATTAATGGGTTGTTACCCATGCCTACAAATCCCATCATATTTACGTGGGCGGGGACGGAGCTGCTGCCTGCAAATTGGGCATCGCAGTGCATTCTTCCCATTGTATCCGTCAAACCATAACTTGCGGGTCCTGCAGCCAAGTTGTCTGGGTGAAGTGTTCGCCCTGTTCCGCCGCCACTGGCGATAGAGAAGTAGGGTAGTCCTTGGTTATTGCAATATTTCTTGTAAATTCCTGCGACTGGGTGTTGAAATCTTGTGGGATTTGTACTATTTCCTGTAATGGAAATATCGACTTGCTCATACGCACAAATTGCGACACCTTCGTTCACGCTTAACGCTCCGTAAACTCTGACATTACCTCTGTCGCCGTTGCTAAATGATTTTGTTCCCTTGATTATCAATTTGTCTTGCTGATAATCGTAATCTGTCTGCACATATGTGAAACCTCCAATTCTACTAATAATATAGGCGGCATCTTTGCCTAATCCGTTTATTATGATTTTAAGTGGCGTTTTGCGGACTTTGTTCACGCTGGTTGCCAATGCGATTGCACCTTCACTTGCGGCAAAAGACTCGTGTCCAGCGATAAAACAGAAACATTTTGTATTTTCATCGAGTAAAGTTCTAGCCAGCCTTCCGTGTCCCAAGCCGACTTGTCGTGTTTCTGCGACTGAACCTGGGATACAGAATGCTTGCAGTGATTCTCCCAACAGTAGTGCGATATCTTGTGGTGATTGAGTATGCGTTTTTACGGCTAGTGCCGCACCGATTCTAAATGCCCAAATAGCATTTTCGAATACAATCGGTTGGACTTTTTTGACAAAGTCTTCGCAATTTATGACACTTTCAGCCAAGTCGTACGCTTCTTGTAGCGAGTGGATACCATATTTACTCAACAAATTGTTGATTTTTTTTGCTCTTTCGCTATATCCATCGAAGTTATCAATCATAGTTTTTCCTCCATAGTGTCGATTATTTGCACTGCGTCATCAAACCTTCCGTAAGTGCCGCTTGATTTAGTCAACGCTTCTTGCGAGCCCAAGCCGTTGCGTATATTTACTAGCAATCTTGGCAAGTTGACATATTCATAACCGATAATTTCTTTGTTTTTGTCCAAAGCCAACTTTGTGATATAACCCTCGGTTGTATTATAGTATCTTACACCTGAATTTTCGTTTGAGTAAACTGTGCCAACTCTACTGTGGTGAGTTGTTCCCAATTCTTCAATGCCTGCACCAACTGACAGGCCGCCGACAGAAAATGCACTTTGGCTTCTACCGTATGCTAATTGTTGGAAAATGTCTTTCATTGCGTCATTGATAGCATCACAGACAAGGTCGGTATTCAGCGCTTCTAATAGAGTGAGCCCTACCAAAATTTCGCCCGCCATACATGCAGAGTGTGTCATTCCGCTACAACCGACAGTTTCGACCAAAGCCTCACGAATAATTCCGTTTTTTACATTTAATGTGAGTTTGCAGACCCCTTGTCTAGGAGCACATTTGCCACAACCGTGGCTAAACCCACTGATTGATTCTATACTTTTGACCTGCTCAAAAAACCCCTCTTGAGGTATAGGGGCTGGCCCAGAGTGTGGGCAAGAATTAACCCTTATACAACAGTTTTTATCTTTCATAAAGTTCTCCTTTTTGTTGTTTCTATCCTTAATTATAGCACAAAAGCGTTTTTTTCAAAAACAATTACGCATAATTGGGATAGAAATATTATTTTTGTGAAGTGTGTTGACATTTTGTCGAATTTGTGTATAATTATAATCAAAGGGGTATAGTGTATGTTTTTTGATAAGTTGAGTAACGCTCAAAAAGAAGAGTATTTGCGTTCTGTTGTTTTGGGAGAAGAATACGAAAATTTTGAGATTTTTGGCATTTCTTGTGATGCTATTGATGAGGAAGATGTTATTAATCAGATGTATAATTTGTCGTATTTGTTAGAGGACAAACTTTGTGATGCTACTTCGAATTTGCGTGAGCAAGAAGTTCAAGATTTCGACACAAATCTTGACCATTTGCATTTTATGATTAGTAAATTTGGCATTGATTATTTGCTTGAATTGAAATCTTTTTCAAAGACTTCGGAAGCCAATAAGGCTTTTTCTCCTGCGCTTCTAAAAAAATGCGACCGTTTTTTGGAGCAAACTATGATTGATGAGAGAAAGATTGTCGGACTAAACAAATATTTTGATGACAATGCTGTTGTTGCTGATGGTACTTCTAAAGATTACGATGTAGTAGAGATGGAGAGACAATAGTTTTGAAAATAAAAAGGCAGGGAAGCCTTTTTTCTTTTTTAGTTGATTTTTTCCCGTTTTTGTGCTATTATTATAGCAAATTTAATTGATGGAGTAAAATATGAAAAATATTGTTGATGAAATGCAAGAACGTGGTTTAATTTACCAGTCAATTTTTTTGGACGACCTCAAAAAAATTGTTGGGCAAGAGAAAATTGTATGCTATGCTGGTTTTGACCCAACGGCTGATAGTTTGCACATAGGGCATTTGGCGTCAATTCTCCAACTTGTGCGTATGCAGAGAGCGGGGCACACCCCAATAGCATTAGTTGGCGGCGCAACTGGTAGAATTGGCGACCCGTCAGGTAGAAACAGTATGCGACCTATGATTTCGCAAGAGCAGAGGGACGAAAATGTGCGCAAAATTAAGGCACAAATCGAGTCTTTTTTTGACCCAAATTGCTCAAATAAACTCGTTATTGTGGACAATGATGATTGGTACAAAGATATGGGGTATATTGATTTTTTGAATGTGGTTGGACTCGGAATGTCTGTGAATAAAATGCTGTCTTCGGGGTGTTTTGAGCAGCGTATGGAGAATGGTTTGAGCTTCCTAGAATTTAACTATATGCCTATGCAGGCTTATGATTTCTACCACTTGTACAAGAATTACAACTGTACTGTTGAGTTAGGCGGTAGCGACCAGTGGGGGAACATTGTTGCAGGTGTCGACCTTATCCGCAGAAAGGAGGAGGGCGCTCCTGTGTTCTGTATGACAACTCCGCTATTAACAAAGGCTGACGGTACTAAAATGGGTAAATCTGCTGGTGGCGCTGTGTGGTTGGAGCGTGAAAAATTTAGCGATTATGACCTTTTCCAAGTGTTTAGAAATGTTGAGGACGAGAAAGTTGAGGAGTGGTTTTGTATGCTAACTCTTTTGCCGATTGAAGAAATCAAGGAAATTTGTAAGGCAAAAGGTAAGGAAATCAATGTTGCAAAGGAACGTCTTGCTTACGAGGTTACCAAGCTTGTTAGGGGCGAAGAAGCTGCGAATGAAGCTTTGCGTCAGGCTCGTGGAGCATTTTGTGGTGAGGGTAGCGAAATGTTGGAAAAAGAGGTTTCTAGTGAGAATTTGAACATTATCGACATTTTGACAAATCTTGGGCTAGCTCAATCTCGTGGTGATGCAAAGAAACTGATTGCTGGTGGCGGAATAAAAATTAATGATGAAGTGATTTTTGATATCGATTACGTTTGCCCGAAAGAAGCTTTTGTTCTCAAAAAAGGCAAAAAGAATATTATTAGAGTGATTGTAAAATAATGAGTAATATACTTTCAGTTGCTGATGAAAAAATATACACGAGCGAGATTGTGATAAACAAATCCCGCTTTTTGTGTTTTGTCAAACATATCGTAGATGCACAAGATGCGGAGAATTTTTTGTGTGAGAAGCGGGAAGCATACAAAGATGCAAGACACGTTTGCTATGCATATAGACTACAAAATTCTGGGAAATTAAGCGATGATGGAGAGCCTTCGGGTACGGCTGGAATGCCCATTATGGAAGTTTTGGAAAAACAGGGGCTATTCGACATAATTGCTGTGGTGGTTAGGTATTTCGGTGGAGTTAAACTCGGTGCGGGTGGACTCTTGCGAGCTTATACTGGGGCAGTTACAGAATGCTTAAAAACGGCGAAAAAAGTACTTTGGGAGCAGGCAAAAATTTACCATAAATCTATGGAATACAAGCAATATAAAACCTTTCTCAATAGTATCAAAAATCGTAAAATTCGAATTTTGAATACTGAATTTGATATGGGAGCAGAGGTTCGATTTGTTGCTGCCGCAACAGAAGAAATTGCGGACGCTTGTGAAGTAGGCGATGTTTTATTTGCTTTTGATTAGGAGAAAAAATGAGTCAAATTACTGATATAAAGGTGGCAAAAGGTAAAAAAGCCCGCCGTCATATTTATATAGATGACGGATTTGTTTGTACGCTTGATGAGTTTACGGTTTTCAAGCATAGGTTGAATGTTGGACAAGAGATTACGATAACTGATTTGGAGCAAATCACTTTTGAAAGCGAGGCGGGCGTGGCGTTTGAATTGGCGGTAAACTTAATTTCCAAGACCCCCAAAACTCGTAAACAAGTTTATGATTATTTGCGAGGTAAGGGGTATCTACCTAAATTATGCAATAATGTGATAGAGAAACTGGCGGAATATCGGTACATTAATGATGAAGAGTATGCTAGAATGTATGTAAACACTTATTGTGGCAAATATGGTAAATTAAAAATGAGGTTTATGTTGGCGAGTAAGGGTATTCCTCCTCAAACTATTGAGACAGTTATTGCGGAAATGTCGCCACAAGATGACACTATTTACGAGTTTGCAAAAAAGTATATGAAAAATAAGGAATTTGATAGTCAAAATTATGCAAAATTATGCAGATTTTTGAGTGGAAAAGGTTTTGAATGGACAGAGATTAACGAGGCTGTCGGGAGGTTGAAGAAAGAAGCGAATGAGAATTGGAATTGATGTCGCAAAATTAGAAAGATTCGTAAAATTGGTGGAAAAGCAATCATTTTTAGAGCGTGTTTTTACGCAAAAGGAGATTGAGCATATCTTTTTACATAACACTATTGAGGGTAAAATTGAGCGTTTGGCAGGCAAGTTTTGTGCAAAAGAGGCGGTTTGCAAAGCGTTTGGTTGTGGAATTGCTGACGGTGTGAACTTTGTTGATATAGAAATTTTGCCCGATACCAAGGGTAGCCCCAAAGTTACGCTGTATAATGGTGCAAAAAAGTTAATGGAATCGCTGAAACTAAATCAAATAGAGGTTTCGATTTCGCACGATAACGATATTGCCGTTGCAAATTGTGTCGCTATCTGAATAATTTTTTGAATTTTACAAAATATAGATTTGACAGTCTATATTTTTTATTTTTAGGTATAAATTCGGTTGTAAAAGGTATAAATTATTATGAAAGATTTTGAATCTTATAAAAATGATTTAGTTAAGCAAAATAGGCACAATCTCAAAAAAACAGAGCATATAATAAGTAAAGAAGATTATTATGACTTTCGAGGTTTTACTGAGGAGGAGTTGTGGGGAGTTTTTGCTGACTATGATTATGAAAAATGGTTAAAGGAGCAGTAAAAACTGTGGTAGATTCAGTTAGGCGAGGCGACATTTTTTATGCAAATTTATCTCCCGTAATTGGTAGCGAGCAAGGTGGTATTCGCCCTGTTTTAGTGGTGCAGAATGATGTGGGCAACAAGTATAGTCCGACAATTATTGTTGCCGCTATCACGAGCAAGATTAACAAGGCGAAATTACCGACACACATTGAGTTGTGTGGTGCTACATATGGTTTGGAGAAGAATAGCGTAGTTTTGTTGGAACAAATTCGGACACTGGATAAGGCTCGGCTGATAGAAAAAGTAGGTAACGCTGCCTCAAAATTAAGTGAAATAGACAATGCCTTGGCTATAAGTTTGGGGCTGTAAAGCAATAAAAATTTTACCCATTCAATCTAAAAATTGAATGGGTTTTTGTATAATAAAAATGCAATTTTATAAATAATATTCTAAATATTTAATCTCAATATGCAAAATTTTATTAGTCATTTGTATGATTTTACACAAAAGTATATTGACAACTTTGGGGTTTTATGATATAATATCTTATATAAGAGAAGTAAGAGGGGAAAAATAAATGACAAAAGTTCTCAGCAGGTTTTTGGTGTTTTTGCTCGCAGTACTTGCAGTAGTTACTGTGGCTTTGACTCTATTCTACTTTTTGCGTAGTGAAGAAGTGTTTAGTTTTTCACAGGGCAAAGATGACAATTTGATTAGATATGTCAACACGGGCGAGACTTTGGATGTTACTGTGTATAGGTCGAATGCCTCGGCAAATACCTATACTTTGGTTAGTTCTGATGACACAATTATCAAATTCAAGGAGAAAGTTAGCGACAACATATTCCGTTTTGAGGCGGCTGCCGCAAAGGGGGGTAGTGCTGAAATCAAGTTGCAAACTTCTAACACAAAATATGCGGATTTGAGTTTGACAGTTAGGGTAGGTAATGGTACTAAGGCTTATCCATATTTCGTGCGTAATTACACTGATTTTGCAAATGTTGGTAAGACTGACAAGTTTACTCTGGATTCTAACTATTTGCAGGTTGCGGACATTGATATGCGTGTCGCAACAGAGGCTTGGACTCCAATCGGTGATTCTAGTCATTATTTCGAAGGTACATATAATGGTAATGGACACAATATCAACAATTTTGCAATGATTGAGGAAGATTCTGCAACAGGCGGCAACGAGGATGTTAGTGCAAAATCTTTTGCGGCTTTGTTTGCTGCGGTTGGTAAAGATGGTGTTGTTTCTAGAATTAATTTGAATAAAGTTACAATTGATGGTAGTTTTGATGTTGCTGCGGCGGTCGCTTGCAGTAGTAAAGGTGCAATTCAATTTATTACAGTAAAAGAATTGTCAATCAATAATGCAAAGGCTGACTCTATTTCTGCTGGTATTGTTGGTGAGGCTGTTGCTGGCGTTTTTGATAAAGAATATGCTAGTAGAGTTATGTACTGTGGTGTGAATGGCGTTATTACCTCATCCAAGGGTACGAGCATTGGTGGAATTGTTGGTGTAAATGGAGCAAACAGTTTGGTTATGAATAACTATGCAAATGTTTCGATTGACTCTTCTGCTGCTAGTGCGTGCGTTGGTGGAATTGTTGGTTGTAACGTTGCTTCTAGCGATTTTGCAGCCAGCACTTATGCAAAGGCTAGTGTAGTAAACAACTATGCGGTTACATTGATGGTTGTGAATATTGAATCTCAATTCGGTGCTATTATAGGTGAAAACAAAAATGTTGATGGTTCATCAAAAGTTGTATTGAACCCAACTACTGACACTGAAAAGAAAAACAACCGTATTTACGGTAACTATTATCAGGCTGTTGATGTAGGCAATTTGATGGGTATCGGCGGCATTCAAGACAGCACTGCTGAATACATTACAACAGCTTTGACTACTGCTCAAATGAAAAGAGTTGCCACTGCTGCTGATCTGGAAAGGTTGAATGCGGAGGGTGCAACTATCGATAGGTCTTTGGGGTATGTAACATATGACGGTCAAGGTAAATACACAACTTGGAATTTTGACAAGACTTGGGAGATGAAGGCTGAGCAAAATGGCGGACTTCCTTTCATTAGGTCAAGTGCTATCGCACAAAATGAGGTAATTTTTAATGGTACTTCTAGCGGGTCTGACCCAGTTGAACCAGTTGACCCTGATGATCCAAAACCACCAGTAGACCCAGACGACCCTAAGCCAACTCCAGGTGATGATATGACTCAGGCGGAATTTAGGGCTTTGTTTGAGGCTGATTTGGCTAAAAATAATGGTAAAGAATACAACGCATCTTATGTAATTTCTAGAGATGTAATTTTGACCGAAGCGTGGGTACCTATTGGTACTCCTGAACAACCTTTTAATGGTAAGTTCGTTATGACAAACGGTGCTACTATTCATAACTTGTTTATCGAAGATTGCGGATTAGAGTACTACGGATTGTTTGGTTATGTTGGTACGGAGGCGTACGTTAACGGTGTGTCTATCGAGGGTGTAAAAATTATCCTTGATGACGAAAACGAGGAAAATGTAACCGTTGGTACTATGATTGGTTACTGTGAGGCAAGGGGCGTAAACGATGTTATGTACTCTACGATCACAGCGCTCAACAAAAAATCTTATATCACAGCATCAGCCAATGATGGCTTTGACGGTATCACTGTAACAAATAAAAAGAATGCTGTGGTCGGTGGTGTAATAGGTCAACTCGGGACTGAAAAGTTCGCTTATGATTTGCATTGTAGTATCAACATTACTGTAAATAATTGTAGCGAGAGCGTAGTTGTCGGCGGTGTAATTGGTTTGAATCAAGGTTACGCCGAGACATGTAGTTTTGACGGTGTGATTGATGATGCTGGCGTTTACAAATTCGTTATAAATGCGACCGCAAACAAAGGTGCAGCTATCAAAATTGGTGGTGTTGCTGGTGAAAATACATTTACAGTTGCTAGTTCAAGTTTCGCTGGTAAATTGTTAACTGAAACTGCCGAAAATGTTCTCGCTGGTGGTATCGTTGGAATGTCTAGCGGACTAATCGAGAGGTGTGCTGCTCGTTCGGTTCAAATCAACGGCGGTGCTTATGTTGGCGGTTTGGTTGGTGTGTTTGAAATCAATGAATTGCTAGTTGCACAAGGTAGTCCGTCAGATTTCGCTGGTGTGTACGAGAGTTATGCTAGCGGTGCTTTGACTGGTAAAAAAGTTGGTGGCTTAGCTGGTACTGTTAAACGTGGTACAATCAGCAACTGCTATACTACCGCTAGCTTGTCTGGCGAAACTATGGCTGGCTTTGTTGTAGATTTGCCTCGCAAGAGTGATACAAATTGTGGTAAAGTAAAGTATTGTTATTCTGCTGCTACATTTGATACTAATGCAGGAAGTGCATACTGGGAGTCTGCTAGCGTAATTAGACAAACTAATGGCTGGTGGACTGGCAACAGTAAACTTGCTGGTTGTGTAGAGAATTGTATTTATAATACACATGACAATGACGCAGAACAAAGTAAGAAGATTGACTCAATCAAGCGTCAATACAGTTACTACATTTTGAACAAGGGTTATGATTGCGATGACGGCAGAAATTCTGACGAAAATTGTAAAAAGGTAAGTACTTTTACAAGTCGTGGTTCAGGTTTTAACATTAGAATTTGGAATCTCGTTGACGGTTCTTATCCAACACTTCTCAATGTAAAGTAATAATGAATAAAATTTAATAGGAAATTGCGGGCAGAAGCCTAAGTAATCTAAAACAGTCTCTTTGGGGGCTGTTTTGTTTTTTGGGAGGGAAAGGAAAAAGGAGAGAAATTTTTTAGAATTAATTATTTATGTATGGTAAGCGTTTGTCGTTAAGTTTGTGGGGCGTGATAAATTTAATTTTGCGTTCTGAAATGGCATAAGTGGGGGGTGTGTTGTCATACATTACTCCAAAAAGATTGGAGAAAACGATGAAAAAAAGATTTTGGATAATGTGTTGCGTTATGCTCGTTGCGGTAGCGGGAGCGGTCTTCGCTGGATGTTCTAATGAGAATAGTGTAGAGAGTTTGAGCCGCCAAGTAAACTCGTACACAATTGATGCGGAATTGGATTATCAAAATAAGACTTTGAGTGCTACTATGCAGGTAGACTACCATAATACGAGTACGGTTGACTTTGGAGAGTTAAAGTTTCATCTCTACCCGAATGCTTTTCGTGAGGACGCTACCGTATATAGGGCGGTCAGTGAAGCTCAAAAAAACAAGGTTTATCCAAATGGGTTTAGCGAGGGTATGATTACTGTAAATTCGGTTGCAGCAAATGGCGAAAATGTGGATTTTCAGATAGGAGGCGAAGATAAAAACCTGCTCATTGTGCCGTTAAATAGCACGCTCAAAAGTGGAGACTGGGTCAAGTTGGAGATGAATTTTGCCTTGGTAATTCCAAATTGTAACCATCGTTTTGGTTATGGCGCAAACACCTTAAATCTAGGGAATTGGTATCCGATTGCGTGTGTTTTTGAAAACGGAAACTTTGTTACGGACGGTTATTCTCCAAATGGCGACCCATTTTTTAGTGAGGTTGCGAACTACACTGTTAGCATAAAATATCCCGAAAAACTGACCCTTGCGAGTGCGGGGAATTTTGTTGATGAAGACACTCAAAACGGCGTAAAAAAGAGTGTATATTCGGGCGAAATTATGCGAGATTTTGCATTAGTATTCAGTGAAAAGTTTGAAATAATCAGCGAAACAGTAGATACAAAAATGGTAAGTTATTATTATTTTGATGACAAAGATGCGGCTAGTAATTTGGCTGCTGCTGTGGACGCTTTGCGTACATTTAATGAAATGTTTGGCGAGTATCCTTATGACAATTTGAGGGTTGTTAAGGCTGACTTTTTCCAAGGAGGAATGGAGTATCCAACAATTGTGTATGTTTCGAGCGACCTTGATGTAGACGATGAATACAAGGAGGCGATTATTCACGAAACTGCTCATCAGTGGTGGTATGGAGTTGTGGGGAATAATGAGTGCGAATATGCGTGGCTTGATGAGGGGTTGGCTGAATACTCTACTGCAATTTTTTATGACAAAAATTCGTCATACAACAAGACTAGCAAGCGGGTTTTGGGCGAAACGCTCAGCAGTTATTTGCTGTTTTGCGATGTTTACCGAGATGTATATGACACCTTGGACACGAGTATGAATAGGAACATTCACAAATTTAGTACAGAAACGGAATATGTTTATCTTACTTATGTAAAGGGCGTTTTGTTGTTTGACAGTATCAACGATATAATCGGTGAAAATAAAATGTTCAAATCTCTGCGCTATTTCTATTCGCAAAATCAGTTTCAGATTGCTAATCCTAGCGATTTGATTGAGGCTTTTGAATCGGTGGCGCATAGGAAGTTGGCGGGGTACATTATGTCGTGGCTAGATGGTTCTGTCGTATTGGAATCTTTTGCGTAGGTGATTGCTTTTGCTTTGATATTTTATCGTAAGCAAGGGCAATTATTTTTTTACAAAAGTAGAAAAAACTGTAAAAAAAGAGAATTTTGGGCTTATTTTGTTGAGAATTTTGCTAAAAAATGTTATCATATAGGCAAAATGATAAGGAGTTGGGTATGAAAATTTTGAACATACGCAAATTATGTGCAACTTTTACGATTTTGTGTGCTGTGCTGGCGCTCATTTTTTCTGCTGGTATGTTTGTCGGTAGTTTGCGCAGTAGTGAAACAAGTGCGGCGATAGATAGGACACCCGATGTGAATGCAAGCACATTTTATTATGACCAATTAGTTTGGAATGAGAGTCGTTTGGAGGTTAAGTTCTATAACGCAATCAAAAAGATGTGGGAGGAAGGCGACCTAAAAACTGGTACAAAGTCTATTGATTTGGTTGCTAGTGGGGCTTTGACTCAAAAAGAAGTCGACACTTATGCGGCAAACTCGATGACACTTCTTTATGCTTTCGGTGCGGCAAGAGATGCGTTTTGTCTCGACCACCCTGAGGTTTTTTATGTAAATTTTGACAAAATGTCGGTTCGCACTTTGACGAAAGCGGGTAAAAACTACGCTTTTTTGGGTACTGGTCGGACAGATTCTTACATTGCTGATGGTTCTGATTTTGTAAATGTTGAGGCAGTGGATAGTGCAATTGCTGCTTATAACGCTAAATATGCTGATTTGCTGACAGAAGCCAACGCAAAGACTAATGTAATTGACAAAATCAAGTTGGTTTACGATTTTGTGAGGGGCAACATTGTGTATAGAACAGAATTAAACTGTGAGGCTGAAAACGTAGATTATGTACGTAGTCCTTATGGTTTGGTAAAAGGCGAGGGCGTGTGTGAGGCTTATGCTCGCAGTTTCAAAATAATTATGGACGAACTAGGATTACCTTGTATTTCTGTTATAGGTATGTACAACGAGTATGCTGGGGACAATAAGCAGGAGATTACGCTTTCTGAGCCCCATATGTGGAACTATGTGTTTGTAGACAACTTGTGGTATTTGGTTGACACGACTATGGACTCGGGCAAGGCTGGCGATGACTGCGAGTATTTCTTGGCTGGTTATGGCTCGACTGGTGCTAGCCACATTCCTGACCAAGTTATTTCGCAATCAAACTACTCATTTAGGTATCCTGATTTGTGTAACTCGGGGTTTTCATCACTTAGTAGTGCAAACACTAATTTTGTGATGTCGGAAACTACGGTAGGTGAAACTCATTATATAAAAGTAACCTATAAGGGCAAAAATGCTACGAAGCTGTATCAAGAGGACGGAATGTATTTCGTATCTAATATGACTGGCAATGTAGAAGATAACTGGGCATTTTTGAGTAAATATGTAAACAACAAACTCGAAATTAATGGTAATGATACTGAGGATGGTTTGCTAATTCCTGCTGATGTGGACTATCAATCTTTGCGTGTCGGCGTTGTCAACGCAAGTGAAATCACAAATGAAATTGCTGTACCTTTTTCAAAATTGGTTGAGTATTCTGATGTTTACGAAAATCAGCACCAAGTAATGTCAACTCATCGTCCTTTCCCAATTTCTGTTACCCCGAAAAGTACTGAAATTATTCGCTCGGGCGTAACTTATGATGTAACACTGGTATTTGACGAAGTTTTGAAGGCCGAATCGGACACTGTTTCTGTTGAGGTAACTCATAATGCTGGCGTAACGCTCGATGACATTAGGATTAGTGATGTTGCTTGGGACGGGCAAAAAACTGTTACTTGCAAATTCAGAACCAGTTCGAGATATGCCGCTAATACTTGCTCATATCAACTGTATGTCAAGGGATTAGTGAGTGCTGCAACTGATAGAGAATGTATGCCTGCGGGCTTCTTTGTGCTGAATCAAACCAATGTAGGCTGTCCAATTAAGTGGGGGCAGACTTATGAAATTTATGGCGAGCCTCAATTGCTAGAAAACCCTGATATTGACACAACTGGTTGGGTATTGGCTGACGGTACGGTTGTCAACAAGAATTTGACTAATGGTATCGCTCTCGTTGTGAACGAATATATCAAGGATAGTATCCAAGACTCTATTGACGCAGGTATTAGTTCTGATTTGGGCAAAACAGAGCAGAGTGTTTTGGCGTCAAAAACCTATGATGTTAGTTTGACTCTGTGTGGGCAGCAGGTCAAGAATTTGGGCTCTGTTAGTGGTAAAAGAGTCAAAATTATGTTACCTTTCCCTGAGGGATATAGCGGGAAAGAAGCGGGAGTAACTTTCAAGGCTTATCATTATAGCACTGTTACCAACACAATAGAGGAAGTTGACTGTCTAATCAACGAAAATGGTGTAGTGATTTTTTGTAATGCATTCTCTCCATTTACGATTGTAGCGACCCAAAAGCCTGAGGCTATGGTTACCAAAAAAGTTGTAGTTTTGACCCACGATGGCGGTACTGTTGATGCAGACTATTGCAAGTTACAGGCGGGAGAAAACAAGGTATTTACTCTCACTCCTAATGCTAATTATGTAGTTGAATATGTCCGTGTTAATGGGCAGGATAAAGTTGTTACGGACAATAAATTTAGCGTTTCTTATGAGGAATTGAGCAAGCAAGATTCAGTTATCGAGGCGTTTTTTGCGAATGTAAATACAAAGCAAGCGGAGGAAGATGAGGGTTATGCTATTCTCAATCCAACTGCCGCTGTTCCTAGGGTAACAATTACTAGATATGTTGACACTTTGAGTGCTGTGGTTACGGGAGTCGTTGGGAAACTCACATACCAGTGGTATATGGATGGCGAGATGATTATCGGGGCGACTAGTCAAGATTACAAAATTGAAACTATAAACGATAACAAAGTTTATACAGTTGAGGTAACCAATTCGGTTATGTCCAGTACCGCTACTGCATTGAGTGAGCCTTATCAAAAAGTTCAAAATAATACAGTCCTAATCGTGTTGTTGTTGTGTATCGTTTGTGCTTTGATTTGTGTCGTTGTTGCAACTATGCTTATCCGCCGCAAAAATGCAAAAAATAAGTGATTTTTGTAGTTTTAACCCAAGAAAGTATTGTGGTAATAATGCGGATAAATTAAAAATTCTCTAAATGTAGCATTTTCACGATGTGAATCATGAAATTCTCATTTGGTATGGAAACCTTATTTAATTGAGGTGAATATGGCAATAAATCACAAAGAAATAGTGAGTGGGTTTGCAAAAAGAAATGGACTAAAGTTTGAAGAAATTGACTGCGACACTTTTAGAATATGTGGAAAATTTAACTTATTACAAATCTTTTTTAGAGAAAATCAGTATGAGTTTTCTTGCTGGGGTGCTTTTGTCGAAGAAGTTGATGAAGATGATGTTGTGTTGATTTTGAGCAAACATTGGTAAATGTTACGGCAAACTACAAAATGATTTATGGATTGGACAAGGACAAAGAGATTTTGTGCCAAGATATTCTTGATAATAGCGAGCCGATTGAGGATATTGTTGTGAGGCAAAAAGGTGTGAGATACATTTTGGTAGCTAGCTTTTTTGATAAGCCACAACTATATACTTACAAAGGGCGAGTTATAGGGACTATTGAAATGCCACCACTGCTTAATCCTATTACAGAACTTGCTAACTCTCTAAAAGAGGGATTGGATATATCTAAATATATTGCCTTTCCCAATGAATTAAATTGTTCTTATGGTATAAAGATAGAGCTAAAAAACGGCAACAAGGGCTATATTGCTAGCAACATCTGGGGAACACAAGTATATTTTTATCTTGAAAACACCACTTTGCGAAAAAGTTATTCCACGAATGAATTTACGCTATCACAAATTGCTGATAATATAGTAACTATCATTGAGAAATATGTGGCAGAATAGAGAAGCTAACATTTAATTTGTTGATGTTGCGGGGTAAAGCAAGGCAATCAATAATTATGAGTACGCAAAAATTCAAAGGTTAAAATATATTATAAAAGAGTTAGTAATGACAGAAAACATAGGTAAAATGATAAGGATTGTATTTGCGATAAGTGTTTTTGCAGCAGCGGTGGGGGGTGCTGCCATTACCTTTTGTTTTAATGGTTTACAAAACTAATTTTTGTATATTTTATTTTGTAAAATGCTAGGGTAAGTTGAGAGAGTTTTGCTTTGTGAGTGATGTGCGATGGTTTAGAATATTTTTTGTTTACGAAATTTTGTATATAAGTTAAATAAGTTGCTGATTTGTGCGATTAATTCTATAAAAGGTGTTGACAAAAGTAATATTTTATAGTAAAATGGTTAAATCTATAAGATTATTAGTGAATTAGCCCCTCATCTAATGCTTGGTAGATAAAATATTTTATTGATTTTTTCGGAGGAAAACTCATTATGAAGACTTTTATGCCAACCAAAGCAAATACTGAAAGCAAGTGGTGGGTAGTGGACGCAACTGACGTACCTTTGGGTCGTTTGGCTAGCCAAGTAGCAGCCGTTTTGCGTGGTAAGAACAAACCTACATACACTCCACACGCTGATATGGGCGACCATGTTATCGTAATCAACTGCGATAAAGTTATTTTGACTGGTAACAAAATTAACCAAAAAATGTATAAGTATCACACCCTATATCCAGGTGGCGACAGAGAAATTGCGTACAGCAAATTGTTGGCTGAGCGCAGTGATTTCGCTGTGCAACGTGCAGTAAAGGGTATGATGCCAAAGAATGCACTTGGTAAGCAAATGCTCCGTAAGTTGCGTACTTACAAAGGTTCAGAGCACGACCATCAAGCTCAAAACCCTATTGAATTAAAGATTGTAGGAGGTAGATAATTATGGCAGCAAAGAAAATCGCTAAAACTTACACAAATGCGACTGGTCGCCGTAAATCTTCAGTTGCTAGAGTTCGCTTGACTGCTGGTAATGGTAAAATTACCATCAACAAGACTGACATTGAGGAGTATTTCGGCCTTGCTACATTAAAGTTGATTGTTCGTCAACCTTTGACTTTGACAAACACAACTGACAAATTTGACGTAATCGTTACTGTAAATGGTGGTGGCTTGGGTGGTCAAGCTGGTGCTATTAGACACGGTATCGCTCGTGCATTGGTAAAAGAGAATGAGGAATACAAGGCTGTCCTCAAATCAGCTGGTTTGTTAACTCGCGACCCACGTATGAAAGAGCGTAA
>DHMD01000024.1:17503-30662 GCA_002405615.1 Christensenella sp. UBA4651
TGAAAGAGCGTAAGAAATACGGTCTGCACAAGGCTCGTAGAGCAGTACAGTTTAGTAAGAGATAGGATAAAGAGGAAATCGCTAGATTTCCTTTTTTTCTATCTCGTGAGTTTTTAGGAGTGGGAGCGAGCAAGCCGGACTAAGCAACGGAGTTGCTGGCGGCTTACTGGAAAAACCCACGTATGAAAGAGCGTAAGAAATACGGTTTGCACAAGGCTCGTAGAGCAGTACAGTTTAGTAAGAGATAGGATAAAAGGGAAATCGCTAGATTTCCTTTTTTGTTTGATGAAATTATAGAGTTGTCGAGTTTTTTGTTTGGTTGTAAATTGTGTTTTTGTTGTGTTGACTTTTTGTGTTATTAATGGTATAATTTTATCAAAAGTTACATTATTTTTAGGAGTTTTTTATGGCAAACTATGACTTTAAGAGTATCGAGAAAAAATGGAAAAAATATTGGGTAGACAACAAGACTTTTGCGTGTGATACATCTGATTTTTCTAAGCCAAAGTATTATGTTTTGGATATGTTCCCATATCCGTCTGGGCAAGGGCTGCATGTTGGACATATAACAGGTTATACAGCGACTGACGCTGTTGCTAGAATGAAGCGTATGCAAGGCTATAATGTTTTGCACCCAATCGGGTTTGATGCTTTTGGTTTGCAAGCGGAGCATTATGCTGTAAAAACTGGTAATCACCCTGCAAAGTTTACATATCAAAATATTGACAACTTTATTAGGCAGTACAAGGACTGTGGAATGAGTTACGACTGGGATAGGGTGATTAGGACTTGCGACCCAGAGTACTACAAGTGGTCTCAATGGATTTTTGAGCAACTCTACAAGAGTGGCTTAGCAAATTACAAGGATATGCCAGTCAACTGGTGTGAGGAATTAGGTACTGTTCTAGCAAATGATGAGGTAATTGACGGAAAGAGCGAGCGTGGTGGTTATCCCGTTGTCAAGAAAAATATGAAACAATGGTCGCTCGACATTGTGGCTTATGCACAAAAACTTTTGGACGGTCATAAACTTTTGGACTGGCCGCAGTCTACAATCGAGGGGCAGAAGAATTGGATTGGCAGGAGTGAGGGTGCTGAAATTCAATTCGCTATCAAGGGAACTGACTTGACTTTTAAGGTCTTTACGACTAGGGCGGACACTTTGTTTGGTGCTACCTACTGCGTTTTGGCTCCTGAAAACCCACTGGTTGACCAAATCGTTTCTGACGAGCAAAAGAGTGCTGTCGAGGAGTATCGTAAAGTTTGTCAAACAAGGTCTGATTTGGACAGAACTTCTCTCAACAAAGAGAAAACGGGTGTTTTTGTCGGTGCATATGCTATCAACCCTGTAAATCAAGAAGAAATCCCAATATACATTGCCGATTATGTCCTCGCAAATTATGGTTCGGGGGCGGTTATGGCTGTTCCTTGCCACGATGAGCGTGATTACGAGTTTGCAAAAGCGCTGAATTTGCCAATGAAGCAAGTAGTAGAGGGCGGGAATTTGGACGAGTGTGCTTTTGTCGAAGACGGTAAACACATTAATTCTGGTTTCCTCAATGGGCTCTACAAGCAGGACGCCCTTAATAAGATGTTTGAATGGCTGGAAGCAAACAAGGTCGGCAAAAAAACTGTCAACTACAAACTCCGTGAGTGGATTTTCGGTAGACAACGCTACTGGGGTGAGCCTATCCCTGTTATTCATATGGAGGACGGAACAAAGAGGTTGGTTGATGAAAAGGACTTGCCGCTTGTTTTGCCTGAGCTTTCTGATTACAAGCCTTGCAACGGGCAGTCGCCACTCGAGCGTGCCGATGAATGGAAGAATGTAGTAATTGATGGTGTCAAAGGTAAAAGGGAAACAACGACAATGCCTAGTTCGACTGGTTCTAGTTGGTATTTCTTGCGTTATATCGACCCACACAACAATGACGAAATCGGCAAAAAAGAGTTGCTCGACCACTGGCTCCCTGTTGATCTGTATGTAGGCGGTGCGGAGCATACCGTGGGGCACTTGCTATATAGTCGTTTTTGGAACAGATTTTTGTTTGACAAAGGATACATTTCAAAGCCAGAGCCTTTCCAGAGACTGGTACATCCCGGAATGATGCTCGGTAGTAACAACGAAAAAATGAGTAAGAGTAAGGGAAATGTAGTTAACCCTGACGATATGGTGGCGGAGTATGGCTCGGACGCTTTGCGTGTCTACGAAATGTTTATGGGGCCAGTTACCGACACAAAACCTTGGCAAACGGGAGGAATTGGCGGAACAAAGCGTTTCATTGATAAGATTTGGCGTATCCTCGTTGATGAAAGTTTGATTGTTGATTTTGCGACACCAAATTTGGAAAAGATTTATAACCAAACTGTCAAGAAAGTTACGAGCGATTATGAAAATCTGTGTTTTAACACCGCAATCTCTCAAATTATGATTTTTGTGAATGCCGTAGTGAGCGAAAAAGCTATTTCAAAGGAATATGCCGAGGGGCTAATTAAGCTTTTGAACCCTCTCGCACCATGCATTACCGAGGAAATTTGGCAGCTGATGGGGCACGACAACACTATTGCGTATGAGCCTTGGCCAACTTTTGATGAGGCGAAGTGCGTGGAAGACGAAGTCGAAATTCCTGTCCAAATCAACGGCAAAATGAAGGGAACGGTTCGTGCTCCTGTTGACACTACACAAGATGAAGTTTTGGAACTTGCAAAGCAAAATATCAAACAAGTGAATGAAGCCAATATCAAGAAAGTTATTTTTGTCAAGAATAAGATACTAAATATAATAGGGTAAAATTTTGTTTTCTCAAAAACTTAATCATTTATAAATAATTGTATGAATAAAATACAAAAGCCACAGAATTTCTGTGGCTTTTACTTATTTAGCAAATTTGCTGGAATTGAAAACTTGTTTTGCGATAAGTCAGATTGTATCAAATTAACAGTTGCAGTTATCACAAGTTGTGGTAGTAGTGCAATTTCCGTTCTCACAAGTGGTAGTGGTTGTGCAGTTGCCATCGTTGCAAGTCTCTGTAACTACGCAGTTCCCGTCAGGGCAGTTTTCCTCTGTTGTAACACAATTTCCGTCAGGGCAGTCGATTTGCGTTACCACTGGTCTGCCGTCTGGTTTCGCTGGCAAAGTTGTAAAGCCGCAATTCCCGTCAGGACAAGCAGGTGAGGTGGAGGTAAAGTCGCTACTTTGTTGACTTGTTGCGTTTGGGTAGGTTTGGGACTGATTGTCTACCTGGTTGTTTTGGGTTTGTTGTGTTGTTGCGGTAGAATCAAAAGGGGTTGCTACATTGTGGTTTGGTGCATTTTCGTCAATCGGGTAGTTGCTGTAATTTGTCGTTTGGTTGTTTTTAGTATTGTCGATTGGCTTCTGTGTGTCCTCGGTAACAGTTGTAGAGTAAGTGTCAGTCGGGTTGAGAGGCTCGCCAAAATTTTGAGATATCAATATTTGCACTCCGATGACCCCAGCCAAAGTTGCCAAAAATGTAAAATAAATCGCAATACCGACCTTTTTGCGAGTGCTAACCAAAGGTTCTTTCGTTTTGGTAGTAGATTTCTTTTGTTTTGTTGTTGTATTCTCATTGCTTTGAGTTGATTTTTTAGCCATAATTTACTCCTTATTATGTTTCTAGACAATAATTTGTGTAAATTCAGGCTAAATATGCATAAAAAAAGAGCCTTTTAGCCCTTTAATCTATATATGTTGCCGATTTGGTCTTGTTTTGCAATGTCTACATGCAGTTCTTTTGCCAAATCTCCGCCGTTTTTTGCCACTACATCTTGGAGAGTTTGCAGCACGAGTTGAGGGGTGTTGTTATCCTCACTGAGGTGGGCGGGGATAAGTCCACGCACGCCATAGCCTAGCATTTTTAGCACAGCGTTTGCAGTATCGGTGTTGTTTAGGTGTCCATATTTTGATAGAATTCGGTTTTTGAGTGAAACAGGGTATCTAGGGTTTTGGAGCAAGCGGTTTATATCGTGGTTGGCTTCCAACACAACTAGGCTACTGTCTGCCAAGTTCTTGATGATTTTGTCGGTGATAAAGCCTAGGTCGGTGGCAGTGCTAAATTTTTTGTTGCCCTCGTAAATACTAAAGCCCAAGCAGTGGCGGCTATCGTGTGAGAGGTCAAAACTAGAAATCGCTAACTCGTTGATATTAAAGTCTTCGCCAAAGATTCCTAATTTATGATTTGCGGGGATAATACCGATTTTGTTGTCCATTTCTGCCCATGTATCGGGGTGGGCATAGATTGCGGTGTCGTGCGCTCGGGCAAAAGCCCCCAGCCCCTTAATGTGGTCGCCATGCTCGTGGGTAACCAAGATACTATTTATACTATTAGGGTCAATGCCGATTAGGGCGAGCCTTTCTTCAATATCGGATTTCGTAAGCCCTGCGTCAATCAAAATTCGGGTATTTTCGCCCTCAACAAAGGTACAGTTCCCTTTGCTGCCGCTAGCAAGTACACAAATACGCATAATTATTTACCATACATCCTATATAATACATACGTCAAAAACCTCTCAGGAACGAGCCGCTTAATAAACCTCAAAAACTTGTAACTTGTGCCAATTGTGCGTGTAGCGGGCGGGTTCTTTATTTGAGATAGCCTAAAAATCGCCCGAGCGACTTTCTCTGGTGGGAGTCCGTGTTGCTCGTCTTTTTCCATTTTCCCGACACTGCGACTCACTCTGTCGGCGTAGTCGCTATCCGCAATTTCAGTCTTGATACGGTTCTTTGTAAATGATGTTTTGGTGTCCCCAGGGAGGGCACAAGTAACTTTCATTCCAAAGGGTCTAACCTCATTTTTGAGCGCTATACTAAACGCCTGCAAACCTAATTTGGTCGCACTGTAATAAGCCTGGAAAGGTAGGGCAAATTCGCCGCCCGCTGAACCAATATTTACCAAAGTTCCGTGGCTTACTCTCAAATACTTAACAGATTTGCGGGCTACATCAATTGCTCCCTTGAAATTGACGTCAATGATACGGTCAACATCGGCTTGTGGTTCTAATTCGGCAGGCCCACTGATACCCATTCCTGCGTTATTGATAACGCAATCAATTCTGCCTTGTTCGTGGAAAACTGTTTCAAATGCGGCTGATACCATTTCGGGACTTGTTACATCGCAAGCAATATCCCTTAGTCCCTCAATATTAGCGGGTTTGCGGCTAAAATTGTAAACTATATGTCCTTTTTCTAATGCGAGGCGTGCTATCGCTAGCCCAATTCCGCTAGAAGCCCCAGTAATAACATAAACTTTCTGCATAATTTGCTCCTCAAAAAATCTGCTCTATTATAACTCAATTTTTCAAAAAAAGCAAAAGATTTGACAAAATCTTTTTTTATCCCTACGAATATACGCATTTTTGTGCTTTTTTGCATAATGGCAAAATTGAGAAGTGATATATAATCATATTTGAGGTGATGAAAGTGTCTATTTATCGGAGTTTGGGTAAGTATCTGGGTATATTTTTGCTTTTTTATGTGCTGATGAGTGCTAACATTGCGGGGTTGCATCCGTTTGCCTTTGGTATGTTTTTTGCATTGGTGTGGTGCAATCAAAAAATTTATATTTTAGCACCGTTGTATATTTTGAGCGGTATTTTGGTCTTTGGCACGGTGGAACATATCATAATTGATGCGATAACTGTGGGAGTGTTTTTGGTGGCATTTTTCTTGCATTACAGATTTCGCAAACCACTCAATAGAGTGTTGATTGGGTGTTATGCATTTTTGTCGCAATTCGGGGCGATATATTTTGCTAGTGGCGTGCCAGAGAGCCTTTGGCAAGCAGTTGTTAGCTTGATTTTTGGGCTGGTATGTATGCATTGTTATCTGAATATTTTGCAAAATATGCTGCTAAAAGGCGTGAGGCGAAAGTATTGCATAGATGAGATAATCTGCTGGGGCGTGGCTCTCTTCGCCCTCGGTGCGGGGCTATGGTGTTTGCCTTTCTCCGAGTATTATTTCTTTGGTCTGATTTCCTTGTGTATGTTGATTTGTGCTAGCATTTTTGGTGCGGTCAATAGCGTGGTTGTAGCCATTTTTATGGGGTTGGGCGTAGCGTTTGCCAGTGGAAATTATTTGTTGTTGTCGCACTTGATTTTTGTGGGACTTTTTGCTGCTGTGTGCCAAACAAATCAGCGTATCTGGGCAGGTTTGGCGGTGATACTAATAGATGTTGTGTCGGGGCTGTATTTCCTCAATGATTACAATTTAATTCATTTTGTGGGTGTTGCGGCGGCTGCTTTTGTTTACATTTTGATACCGAAACGCTTATTAAAATCGGCAAAAATGGCAGTGCTAACTGACAAAGAGGACTTTGCAGTGCGAGCATTGATAAATAGGAACAGGCAAGCATTGAGGAATAGACTGTACGATTTAGGTCAAGTTTTTGATGATTTGGGTAATGTATTTTTGCGTATGGTGAGCAGTAAGGGCGATTTTGAGGACAATGTGGCGGTTTTGGGGGAGCAGGTTCGCCGTCAAAACTGTGCAAATTGCCCGAAGCGCAAGGATTGTGCGAGGTTTAATACCAGCATTTCGGACGGAATAAATAGTCTAATTGTGTTTGCGTATGAGCGAGGGAAGGTATCCCTCATTGATGTGTCGCCAGTGCTAACGAGTAACTGCACAAGGATATCCATTATCTTAAATTACATAAATATGCTGGTTGCAGAATACAAGAGTAATATGCAGAATATCAATAATCTCAATAGCGGCAGACGGATATTGAGTGAGCAAATGACGGGGATTTCGGATATAATTAGTGCGTTGGCAACTGAAATGAGCGTTTCGGTTTCTTTTGATACGGAATTGGAGGCGAATTTACGGGAGCAACTGATGTATGCTGGAATTCAATGTAGCGAGGTTATTTTTTATCAACAAGGGAATACTATTTGTAGAGCCACCTTGGTAATCAAGACGAGAGATGTGTCTAATCCCGACTTGCTCATAGTAATGGGGCGAGTCTTGGGTGTAAAAATGGAGGTGGACAGCATTTCCAGCGAAACAAAACCCACATACAGTATAGTTTGCTGCAAAAATGTGAGTGCTTTTGATTTGATATTTGGTGTGGCTGCGATGCCAAAATCAATCGGGCAAAAGTCAGGGGATACTCACTCCGTCCTCAAACTCGGCAATGATAAGGTGCTATTATCCCTATGCGATGGTATGGGAAGTGGAGAGTGTGCAAATAATACTAGCACTTTGGCGCTAAATATGATAGAGAGTTTCTATCGGGCGGGGTTCGATAGTAATTTGATTTTACGCTCGGCAAATCAGTTGTTATCCCTTACGGGGGAGGAGAGTTTTAGTGCAGTGGATATTTGCGTGATTGATATGCATACTGGCACTTGCGAAATGATTAAGGTCGGTTCACCGTCTAGTTTCATCAAAAATAATGAGCAAATTACGGAGTTGGAGAGTAGCGCTCTGCCACTGGGAATTTTGGAGGAACTCAAGCCTAGCGTGCGTACGCTTGTGCTAAAAGATAATGATATGATAGTGCTGGCTACGGACGGAATAATTGACAGTTTCGGGAGCGTAGAAGAAATCAAAACAAGCCTAGCGCAAATGGATACGCAAAACCCGCAAGATGTGGCGAAACGACTCCTCGATATTGCCCTCAAAAATTACAGAAATTATCCGCAAGATGATATGACTGTTTTGGTAGGTAAGTTATTTACCAAACTGTAATAAATTTTTATAAATTCTATTGAATAATACAACATTATGTAGTATAATAGTCCGCAGGAGATATGAAAATGGAACAAGTAATAGAATTGATTAAACAAAATAATTTATTCAAGTTTGGTAGCAAGGTGGGCGTTGCTGTCAGCGGTGGTTCTGATAGTATGGCGCTACTGCATTTACTGGTTACCAATCAGGAGGCGTTGGGTATTTCGGTCGGCGCTATTAATGTAATTCATGGCACGAGAGAAAATGACGAGGTAGAGGCAAAATTTGTCGCTAAATATTGTGAGGAAAATGGTATTCCTTTCCAAAAATTCAGAGTGGAAGCTGGTGTAATTTCCCAAAAAGACGGCATTACCCAAGAAGATGCGTGCAGAAAGGCAAGGTATGGTATTTTTGAGGCATTGAAATCGAGAGGTGTGGTCGACTATATCGCTTTGGCTCATCACGAGCGTGATCAGGCGGAGACAATTCTACTCCACATCTTGCGTGGTAGCGGTTTGACTGGTGCTAGCGGTATGAGTATGGTTAGAGATGGCTTCTATGTGCGTCCTTTGCTTACTACTCCAAAAGAAGAAATTTTGAGTTACATTGCGGAGAATAATATTCCGTATTTTGAGGACGAAACTAATACGGACACCACGATTTCTAGGAATTTGTTGCGTCAAGAAGTTATGCCTGCATTGCGTAAAGTTTGGCCACAATTAGATGCGGCATTGTGTTCTTTCGGGAATATTTGCAGAGAGGATGATGCATATATTCGCAAAATGATGAATTTTGATTCAATTCTCAATTCAAATGGAATTATCAAAATTCCGCTAACTTACTTTTTGTATGACAAGCCGATTGTATATAGAATGATTGCTGACCAAATCTCGACACTAGGCGTTACGCAAGATTTTGAGCGGAAGCATTACGACCTAATTGTTGATTTGGCGAAATGTGGCGAAAATGGCTCAAAACTCAATTTACCGCAGAATGTGGAGGCTTTTAGAGAGTACGAGTATATCACGCTTATCCGCAAAAAGCCAAAGTTTGATGTAAATGTTGAGTGGAACTTTAAGGTGGGTACAATCGCTTTCGGCGATTATGGCAAATTACAAGTTAAGCGTGTAAAAAATCCGCAGTTTGACGCTGGGGTGTTGGTTTTTGACCTTGACAAAGTACCTAATGGCGCAAAATGGCGTGTCCGCAAAGAGGGCGATGTAATCGAGAAATTCGGTGGCGGTACAAAGAAGTTGAAGTCATACCTAGTGGACAAAAAAATCCCAGTTAGGTTGCGTGATTATTTGCCGGTACTAGCTATTGGTAGTGATGTTTTGGCAGTTGCTGGTGTCGATATTTCGGAGCAGCTACGAGTTACCGAAGAAACCAAGAATTTCGGTACTATCAAATATGATTTAGAAAATTGGGCATAATTCCCAATTTTTATATTTTTCTTTTGACAAACAGAATAATTTTTGATAATATTATAATTATAAACGCAAGGGGCATAATTCAGCGAGGGAACAATGGCTGACGATAATATAGAGAATGTAGAGGAAATCAAAGCCTCTCAGGTGGAAGGAGAAAAGAAACCTGTCTTGTTTCTAAACAAGGCTTTTTCTGCTTGTCATTCTCGTGTCAGCAAACTCAGCCACCGCCATAAGTCGTCAGAGGAAAATATAATTACTGCCGAAAGTACTTTGCCACTCTTGAAAGCTGAGGCAGAGCAGGACACTATGGCAAAAGAGGCGGTCGATTCTAGTTACAAAAGGGCGGAGAAACAAAAGAGCAAGCGACAGCGTTGGATAAGCTTTGGTTTCCTAATGCTCAACCTCGTAATTTTGGCGATAATCTTGTTTTTTCAAATTCGGGCAGAGGGTGCGATTTCGTTCTCTGACCTTGTGACATCTCAGATGAATCTATGGTGGCTTTTTGCTGCGGTCGTGTTGTTTCTATTTATTAATGCAGTCGATTCATTGCGAATATCAATATCTATTAAGCAGGTTACAGGTCGTTCCCGACCATTTTTGAGTTACAAGTCCACTGCGATCTGTAGATTTTATGACTCCATTACGCCGTTGTCGACAGGAGGGCAGCCTTTCCAAATCTTTTATTTGAGCAAGCGTGGGCTGAATGCTAGTACTGCGTCTAGTGTGCCGCTATCAAAGTATGTATATGGGCAAATTGTATTCGTAATCTACACCGCTACAATTTTGGTAGTGAGTCTGTTCCTCAATATGAATATAAACCCAGTGTTGCGTACTTTGAGTTGGATTGGCTTAATACTCAATGCGTTAATGATTTTCTTGATTTTTATGCTTTCCGTTAGCAAAAAAGTTGCTCCTAGAATGGTAATTGGTTTTCTAAAATTTGGTGCAAAGTTACATCTTGTGAAAGATTATCAAGCAACTTTCAAGAAAGTGATTAGAATGGTTAAACAGTACACTACGACTTTCAAAATGTTTATGAAAAATCGCTGGAATGCTTTTTTGCAAATTCTTATAACTATTATATGCCTCACTTCGGTATATACCATTCCGTTTGTAGTTTACTGTATGTTTACCAATGCACCTAGTATCGAAATTTGGTTCCAGTTGATGGTGCTGCAAGTTATATGTGATTTGGCGATTAGTTTTATTCCAATTCCAGGTGGTGGTGGTTCTGCGGAACTATCTTTTGGAGCGCTGTTTGGACAATACTTCAAAAACTGCGCCTCGGGTGTGAGTGTTTGGGCAATGCTTTTCTGGCGAATTTTCACATACTATGGTTACTTGTTGCAAGGTGTGTTGGTGCTGTTATACGACTTTTTGTACGGCAACAAAAAGATTGCTCCTTTGCTGCAAAAATTCAAGGACGAGGACAAGCAAAAAGCGACGAGCTTATATAGGGAAATTGACCGTGCCGAGAAAGCGGCCAAGAAATCTACAAGGCAAAAAAAGATAAAAAATAAGGGGGAGATGTAGTATGGACAAAAAAGATTATCCTATCGATTTTGAACCGAATGGTCAGGGTAAGATGCGTAAATGGTATGTGTGGATATTTATTGTACTTTTGGCTGCTCTAATTCTGTGGACAATGGCGGGCGACAAGATTAGTACATTGTTTAATAACTTGCTGGCTGGCTTGACTCCTGTTATTATCGCTATGGTTATATCTTTCTTATTCCTAAAACCTATGGATGTAATCGAAAACAAATTGCTAAAAAATGCGTTTGTCGGGAGTGCGAAAGGTGCAAAGATAAAGCGTGCTATATCGCTCGCAATTCTGTATATTGTTACAATAGGCATAATTGTTGGAATTGTTGTGTTGAGTGTTCCTAGCATTATTGCTATGGTTCAGCAGTTTACTGACCAAGCCCAATTAAATGCGCTATTAGACAAAGTCAAGGGTGTAATTATCCAAATCGTGCAGTTCTTTGGGATTTCTCCTGAGTCCGCTGCTGGTGCTGCGCAGACGGTAATCGAGGCGATTAGTCGTTTTATTTCAGACTTTACTGCGTCAATTAATATTGAAAACGTTTTTGGTATCGTTTCTACCGTATTTTCATCATTTATGGGCTTCTTGATTTCTTTCTTCTTGCTGAAAGACAAGGAGTTGATTGCCAAGACTTGTAAGCGTTACACATACGCATACTACCCTCGTAGAAAAGCAGAGGAGATTATCACCATCACTCGCCGTACAAAGGAAATGATGGACCAAAATATCATTTCAACATTGATAGTGTGTTCTGTGGTTGGCTTGATAGGCTTTATCGGATACATTATTATGGGCGTGCCATATTCGTTCCTAATGGGCTTATTACTCGCTGTTTTGTCGATTATCCCATACATTGGTGGATTTATCTCTGCTGTACCTCTGTTGATGTTTACATTGATGGCGGGCGACCTAAACCTATTCTTTATGGCGTTTATCTTTACCATCGCTGAATGGGCGATTGTTACCACATTCCTGCCTCCGCTGATTGTGAGCAAGCGTATGAATGTGCGTACTGTTGTAGTGCTATTAGCGTTGATACTCGGCGGTGCAATGTTCGGTGTGATTGGTATGATTTTGTCTGCACCACTTGCCGCTGTAATCTCTATCGTTATGAATGAGAAATTGCAAGCAAGAGAGGCACAAAGAGAGCATGAGGAACTGGTCGAGGCGGGTATTATTGATGAAAATTTCTACGATATATCAGAAATGCTCGACCTCACGCAGGATAATGCTGACGAAGTTGTGATTGAGAAAGAAGAAGATGATTTCAAAAAGTTGCAATCCCTCAAAAACAAAGAACCAAAAATCACATTGGAGCAAGATTCTATTGTTGATGTCGAGGTGGGTTCAAAATCTAGTAAGAAGCAAAAACTCAACAAAAAGGCTTTGATGGAAAAAATCAACTCAAATGACGGAATTGCCAACAAGGCAAAAGAGGCGAGGGAGTTGGCTCACGAGATTTTGGAGGAAACTGACAACACTATAGAATAAATTATGAGAGCCTAAACAGCAAGGCTCTTTCTTTTTTGTCTATTTTTGTACTTCTTTGTCAAAATGCCAAAATTAGATAAATTCTGATTGCCTTATTTTATTTGTTACAATATAATCTAGGCATATTAGGAGGACAAAAAAATGCAAAGTAAGAAACAAAAAACATTGAATCTAAAAGATTATGCAAAGTTGGCGAAAAAGAGGCTGGCTAGCGGGTATTGGAATAAAATTAGGCAAGAAAGGGCAGAGTACATAAACAACTCAAACGAGGATGTGGACAAAATCAACGAAATTTATACCAAGAGGCTTATGCGTGAAATATATGCGGCGAGTCAAAATAGTGATGAGGAATTGTATAGCAAGGTTTGTCATATTTTGGACAAGGATTCTTGTGTAATCAATCCGATTACTCAATTAATCGACCACGCAGAGTATGACAAACTCGATTTTCCTAGTCAGCAGGCTTACCTAATCAAACTTGCCGACAAGTACAAGGAAATGCGTGAGCGTTATGACCGAGAGAAAGATTACCGAAAATGCGTGTCGATGTAAAAAATCAAAAATAGACCCAAGTAAATGGGTCTTTTTGATTGCCAAAATTTGCATACTTTGCTACAATTAATAAAATTTAATTTAGGACAAAGTATTATGAGTATTGTAGATAATCTAAATCAAGAACAGAGAGAGCCAGTTTTGTGTACTGAGGGGGCGGTTTTGGTAACTGCAGGGGCAGGCAGCGGCAAGACAAGGCTACTCACACACCGAATTGCTTACCTTATTCAAGAGAAAGGTGTCGCTCCATACAATATTTTGGCAATCACCTTTACAAACAAGGCTGCTCGTGAGATGAAAGAGCGTGTATCTCGTATGATTGATTGTGGTGCGGAGATTTGGGTGTCGACTTTCCATTCGCTCTGTGTAACTATTTTGCGTAGATTTATAGGCAAGATTGCTGGATTTACCAAGAATTTTACAATTTATGCTGATGCAGAGCAAAGTAGAGTG
>DHMD01000024.1:30750-31381 GCA_002405615.1 Christensenella sp. UBA4651
AAACGCAGTATTCAGTACCATATTGGCAATATCAAAAATACAAATGCCGACCCTAATGATTACTGCAAATCTATGTGTGGCGGGTATTTGAGTGAAAAAGTTATGCTCGCAGCATATACAAAATATCAGGACACGCTGAAACAAAATAACGCACTCGATTTTGATGACCTATTGGTATTTACATACAAATTATTGCGAGAAAATGCCGATGTGAGAGAGTATTATCAGGATAAATTCCGCTATATTCACGTGGACGAATTTCAGGACACCAACACAATTCAATATGACATTGTGCGAGTTTTGGCTGGCAAGTGGGGCAATATTTTGGTTGTCGGCGATGAGGACCAGTGTATATATGGTTGGCGTGGTGCAAATATCCAAAATATTATGGATTTTAGGCGAGATTTCCCGAATGCGCACATTTTCAAATTACAGCAAAATTACCGCTCTACAAAGAAAATTCTAGATGTAGCAAACAAGGTTATTGACAACAATTCACAGAGGTTAAAAAAGACTCTTTGGACAGAAAATCAAGAGGGGTGCGAAGTTAAGTACTATATCGGTAGTAGCGACCGAGATGAGGCGGACTTTGTTACTCGCACTATCCGAGATTTGGTGCTAAAAGAGGGTA
>DHMD01000041.1:0-25962 GCA_002405615.1 Christensenella sp. UBA4651
AATACTATAAATAAATCAAATTATTTATAAAAACACTAGGAATACAAACAATTAAAGTAAACAAAAATACTAAACAATAATGGAAGTAATAAATAATTACAAAGCTTGCCCTATGAGGTAAAATATGCAATTAAAAGAGTATGTCGCAAGGCTCAAAAAAGAGTTCTATGCAAAGGAAATCGAGTTCGATGACATCTGTAAATACTTGTCGCCCGCAGATTTTTATGGCAAAAATCCCTCAATTGAGAGCGTCAGCGAGCGAGAGATTTGTTCCCAAAACTTTGTTACTTTGGTAATCAAAGGTCATAACATCAGCCCCAAAGCCCACTATCCAGCCAACGGCACAACCGCTGATTTGGTGTTTGTGGAATACGACAAAAACAAAAATGTAACCAACGCCTGTTTGGTAACGAATAGAACGGGCGGCGGCGAACAGCACTTTTTGGACTTGCTCTATTCGTATGAAAAGGAAACTAATTAATTAAATATAGCTTTATTTTGGGGCGGTATTTAGCGCTTTTTGCCTTGATTTTTTCGTTTTGTTATGCTAAAATATCGCTATACTATCATTCAAGGAGAAAATTTTATGGAAAAAAGCGAATTTGTAAAAGAAATTGCCGACATTCACAGCGATTATCCACAGTGGTATACCGATGTCGTGCTAAAAACGGAGTTGGCGGACTACGGCCCTGTAAAAGGTACTATGGTTATCCGTCCGTATGGCTACGCTATTTGGGAGTTGATTCAATCTGAAATGGACAAGCGTTTCAAGGCGTTGGGTCATCAGAATGCCTACTTCCCGTTGCTTTTTCCGTACAGTTTTCTAGAAAAGGAAAAGGAGCATGTCGAGGGTTTTGCGCCCGAGGTTGCAGTCGTAACTCACGCTGGTGGTGCTGAATTGTCAGAGAAATTGGTTATTCGTCCTACCAGTGAAACCGTTATCTGCAAAATGTACAGCAAATGGTTGCAGAGTTACCGTGATTTGCCATTCAAGTACAACCAGTGGGCAAATGTAATGCGTTGGGAAAAGACCACCCGCCCATTCTTGCGTACTTCTGAATTTTTGTGGCAAGAGGGACACACTCTCCACGAAACAAAAGAGGAGGCAATGGAGGAGACCTTGCAAATGTTGGAGGTTTACCGCTCTGTTTGTGAGGAATTGCTCGCTGTGCCAATGCTAGTCGGTAGAAAAACCGAAAAAGAGAAGTTTGCTGGCGCTGAGATTACCTATTCTATCGAGTCAATGACTCGTGATGGCAAGAGTTTGCAGTCGGGGACTAGCCACTATTTGGGCACGAATTTTGCCAAGAGTTTTGATATTCAATTCCAAGACCGTGAGGGCAAAATGGCGTATCCACACCAAACCAGTTGGGGTACATCTACCCGCCTTATCGGTGCTTTAATTTGTGCGCACGGGGACGAGAGGGGACTGGCTTTGCCACCTAGGGTTGCCCCAATTCAAGTGGTAATCGTTCCAATCACTCTCAAAAACGGGGAGTTGGTAAACTACTGCAAGGGGTTAAATGAGAAATTTGTCAAGGCGGGTATCAGGTCTCAAGTCGATTTGAGCGACTATTCCGCTGGCTACAAGTTCAACAAGTACGAGATGAAAGGCGTGCCAGTGCGTATCGAGGTCGGTAATCGTGATTTGAGTAACGGTGTCGTAACAGTCGCTCGTCGTGATACTTTGGAGAAACTAACTCTCAACCAAGCCAACTTGACCGCAAGTGTACTGTCTCTTATGGACGAAATTCAAGCAAATATGCTAGAAACCGCTCGCCGCAAAACCAACGAGCATATTATCGAGGTTGATAACCGTGAGGATTTGGTCAAAACCGTAAACGAGGGTAATTTCGTGCGTGTAACTTGGTGTGGCGACCGTGCTTGCGAAGAAAACCTGAAAGAGGAAACCGCAATTTCTAGCCGTTGTATGCCTTTTGACCAGTCGGACAAAAAGCACAAGTGTGCGTGCTGTGGTAAGGAATTGAAAGAGGGCGAGGGATACATTACCTACTTTGCTAAATCCTATTAAAAAATAAGCAAAAAATACTTAAAAAATCAAAAAAATCACTATTTTTAATCGAAATAGTGATTTTTTATATTCTTCAAAATTTAGTATTTTTGTAGCACATCTTCTAGACTTTCCGCTCTGCTTTTTATTTGGCTGGTGTCTATTTTGTAATCAACCCGTACAGAATTAGCTGATTTTTCAATTCTTGTTTTGGTAGTGTTAATTTTTGAAATGTCATTGTGGTCAGTTTTATGCAGTGCTGTTTGAGAGGATTTTGATTTTTCGCTGTTTTTTGATGATTTAGTACCATTTGGGGTTGATTTTTTCATAGAATCGCACACTTCTACTGCTTTCTGTGTATTTTTTCTATGCTGCTCGTACGCTGTTTTGTACTCGTTTAGAAAGTTAGTTACATTAGCGAAAAATGATTTTCCATTATCTTTACATTCGATAATTTGCTCATCTACGAATGTGAGTGCTCGTTTATGATAAGCTCGACAAGCTAATTCGCTAACTTCTACGATGTTCAAAAGTGAATCGAGCTGTTTGTCGCAAATTTTATCAATATTTTCAATAAATAATTTTTCGCATAAAGTTCCGCGTTCTAGGGTGTTTGAGCATTCGCTACATATGTTCTTATACAACTCTTTAACCTTTTCAAAACTACCCTCACACTCATCTTTCAAATTGGCTAAACAGTTTATATATTGTTCTCCGACATTAATTTTTTTTGTCGTTGGCATTATTTGTTTTGTGTTTTCGAGGTACTTCATTGCCTGTGTTACCAAAGGTTTTGTGTTTTGCTCTAACCATTCCAACGAATTCTCATTATTGTGTTTGCTATCATTGAATTTGGTTAGGTTGATTTCGTTTAGCTTATCTTCATAAAGTTTGATTTGGGTAATATTATTTGATATGCTGTTCCGTAGCGAAGTAACCTTGTCATAATACGACAAGGCATCGGATTGAGGCTGGTTCAATAATTCCAAAAATGCGTCAATATTTGAATTTGTTTTGGTTAATTCTCTAGAAAGCAGTGTGTGCAACTGTTCAACCAATGAGCGTAATTTTGTGGATTGATTGGTGCTTTCTACTATGTCAACAAGACTATAAAATGTCTTTTTGGCGTCCACCTCATCAAAACACTCGTTAACAAATCGCATACTAACTTTTGCATTCCGTGGCGCCGTTTTGTTTAATGATGGTAGTTCTCTTAATTGCATATTATTCTCCTAAAATACATTACTGCATCATTTTATCACAAAACTTTATAAAGTCAATACAGTTAGTGCAAATCGTGGATAAATTATATACTTTTTTACAATTTTTTTGTAAAAAATTCAAAAAATAATCCACACAAAATATACAAAAAATCAATAAAAATAAAAATATCAAAAAAATACCTAAAAATAATAAGAATTTGTCGGGTTTGCTATAATCAAAAAAAGAAAAGCCGAATATTTCGACTTTTCTACCATTTCCAGTTTAATATTTCTGGCATATCTATTCCATTTTCAGCAACATATGCCGAGTGTTTTGCTAGTTTTTCCTCCAATTCTTTTTGGATAGTATTTTTCTTTGTTTTTGGAATACTAGCGTATTTTATTACTTTCATCATAAGGTGGTAGCGGTCAATACCATTACGCACACGCATATCAAAAGGCGTGGTAATCGTACCTTGCTCGCAATACCCGCTCACATGCAAATTCTGATTATTCCTCTTGTATGTCAGTTGATGTATAAGTCTAGGATACCCGTGGAAATTGAACACAATCGGAACTTTTTTGGTAAAAATTCGGTCGTATTCCTCATCGGTTAATCCGTGCGGGTGTTGATCGTTGCTGACCAATTTCATTAAATCTACCACGTTTACAAACCTAACATTTAGTTCAGGCAAGTATTCCCGAACGAGGGAAGCAGTCGCCATCATTTCCAGAGTCGCCGTATCACCACAGCACGCCAGCACGATGTCGGGATTATCCTTGTCGCCTTGACACGCAAAATCCCACACCCCAACTCCCGCCTCGGTATGTTTCTTTGCCTTTTCAGGAGAAAGCCACTGAAAACTAGGGTGCTTGCTCGCCACGATTACGTTAATTTTGTTTGTCGAGCGAGTGCAGTGGTCAAAAGTATAAAGTAGAGTGTTTGTGTCGGGCGGGAGATACATTCGCACAAATTCAGCAGACTTGCTACTCAAATGGTCGAGAAATCCTGGGTCTTGATGTGTAAAACCGTTGTGGTCTTGTTGCCAAACGTTGCTGGTTAGTACCAAATTTAGCGAAGAAATCGGCGCTCTCCAACTCAACTCGCTGCATACTTTGAGCCACTTTGCGTGTTGCGAAACCATACTATCAACGATTCGCATAAACGCCTCATAACTATCGAACATTCCGTGCCTACCAGTGAGCAAGTACCCCTCCAACATTCCCTCGCAAAGGTGCTCCGATAAGAAACTGTCCATAACCCTGCCGCTAGGACTCAAAAATTCGTCCGATTCAGTAATCTTTTCGTTAAACGCTCTGTTTTCCGCCTCAAAAACCCGATAGAGCCTATTGCTCATCGCCTCGTCAGGGCTAAAAATGCGGTAATTGCGATTATCTTTATTCAATTTGAACAAATCACGAATATATCCGCCCAATTCCAGCATATCTTGCGTGCGGACGCTGCCCGCTTTCTTGAATTGTAGCAGGTAATCCTCAACTTGCGGGGTAATAATAGGTAGCATTAGTTTCCCGCCGTTAGAATTCGGATTGGCGCTAATTCGCTTGTCGCCTTTTGGCAAAATTTCTTGAATTTCAGGGATAAGTCTAGCGTTTTCGTCAAACAATTCGCTAGGTTTGTAACTAGATAACCACTTGTTTAGGATTTCGAGGTCGTCCGCATTCTTTACCTCAATCGGTACTTGGTGCGCCCTAAATGACCCCTCAACTTGTTTGCCATTCACTTCTTGGGGGCAAGTCCAACCCTTAGGAGTAATCAGTATAATCATCGGGTTCGCGTGCCTATTTTTTGATTTTTTGCTCCTCTGAATATCACGAATGCAACTATCCATCGCTTTTGCCATAGCTTTGTGCATTTTCATCGGTTCGCTACCCTCAACGATAATAGGAGCATACCCATATCCCTCAAAAAGTTTAATTAATTCCACCCTGGGCATACGAGCGAGAATTGTTGGGTTGCTGATTTTGTATCCATTGAGGTGGAGAATAGGGAGGACATTGCCGTCCGTGTGCGGGTTAAGGAGTTTGTTAGCGTGCCAAGAGGTAGCTAATGGCCCAGTTTCCGCCTCGCCATCGCCCACGATGACAGTAGCGATTAAATCAGGGTTGTCGAGAACCGCCCCATAAGCGTGCGCCAAACTGTACCCCAATTCGCCGCCCTCGTGGATAGACCCAGGAACTTCAGGTGAAACGTGGCTCGATACCCCGTTAGGGAAACTAAATCGCTTGCACAAGCGCTCAATCCCCTCGTAGTCTAGCCCAATTTCAGGATAAACCTCGCTATATACACCCTCCAAATATGAGTTCGCAATATAGAAATTACCCCCGTGTCCGGGGCCCGCAATCAGCATCATATTAAGGTCAAATTTCTGAATAACACGGTCGCAGTGTGCATATACGAAATTCTGCCCAGGTACAGTGCCCCAATGCCCAACGACTTTTTTCTTGATATGGCTGAGTTTGAGTGGGTCTCTAAGGAGTGGGTTTTTGAGCAAATACAACTGTGCACAACTCAAATAATTCGCCGCCCGCCAGTACTTGTTCAACTTCTCCAAATATTGCTCGCTAGTATATTCATCAAACATTTTCGCACCTCAAATATTTTGGTCATAGTATACCACACATTATCAAAAAAATATATCAAATCATACTATTTTTTGAATTTTTGCCGATTTTTTGATGATTTTTTGAGTAATTATAGCGTGCCGCTGTGTCTAGATACAAACTAAATATTTCTCTCCACGCCCTAATTTACCGCTTTTCTATTGACAAAATCTCTACATATGATACAATATTTGCAGAAAAACTTTAAGGGGACAACTATGGAAAACGCAAACAAAAAAGATTTATGGGTTAACTCAATCGCAAAATATTTGAGAGATTCTACTCGTGAATATTCTGACAAACAAATGGAAGATATGCTCACCGTTGCCCAACATGATGCCGCCATGACAAGAACGTGGGCTGAGGAGGAAATCAAGAGTAGTAGCAGAGATTTGCACAAGAGTTACCACAGAGCGTTGCTAGTTTTTGCTGGAATTTGTATCACCCCACTCGCCGCTGCGCTGACGGGCTCGGCTATTCCTGGCGGGATTGGACTCGGCTTGGGTGCGGGTGTTGTTGGTTGTATGGGGTACGCCGCTTACTACTCTTATGAATATATGCAGACAGAGAAAGTTTGCTGTGAAAAAGTCGCCGAGAGAGAAGCGACCGCCGCCGCTGCTGATATACTGCTCACCGAGAGGAAAGAGCAAGAATGTCCACAGAGATAATCTATCAAGGAGGTAAAGTTATGCTAAAAGATTCATTTGGATTGCGTTTTTCTGCAAAAGAAAACAAAGAATTAGAAAAAAACATTGCCAATTATGAGGAAAGTTATAAAAGGAAAAGTATTCAAGACATCAAGTATTTGCTCAAATTGCGAGATGCTGCAAATGCAAGTAATGATGAGTTGAAGAAACCTGTTTTTGATAAGCATTACTCATATGTCAACCTATCACTTGCTGCTTTTATTGGTGCAACAGTGATGACATGGGCTTCTGCGCTTCTGGGAGAAGGTGGCGGAATGACCACCGCGGCATACGGCTGTTTCGCGGTATCAATTATGGCGGGGGCGGGGTATGCGGCGGCAAGGCAAGCAGCAATCTTAAATGACAAAAAGTCGAGACTTGTTGATATGTTTGCTATTTTAGATGACTTACAGAGGCGAGAGGCAGAAGAAACCTCTACCAATGAAATCATAGATAATGCCGTAGCGAAAACAATGTCCGAATTGAAGCAAGAGGCAAAGACGCAAACGGAAGTGGACGATATTATGCGTCTTTACCGCACAATCGCAATTAATGTTGAGGCGGAGCAGGAATCTGTTAATGCAAAAGAGAGAAATCGTGAAGCTCTGACAGAGCAAGGCGTTTATGTCGATGATAAAGGCGGTGCTACTCTCGATATAGAGAAATCTAACGTTCAACAAGCAGCAGAGCAAGAGAGTGATATGGAAATATTTATTGTAGATTCTGCTATTTCAGAGGACGATATCATCGTTCCTACTGATTCGATAGAAATGGAGCAAAGCACCGAGCCGTCCGCGCCAAGTGAGCAGACTAGCGAGCAAACTTTTGACGCCCCTAATGAGGCTAATATAGAGGCGAAAGATATCACAAATACCGAGGGCGTTATTCTCAATGAGGGCGATGTGATTTTGCGTGGTGTTCTCGACCGTAATTCGGTTATTATAACGGCAAAAGACCGTAAGCAAATGGAGGACTTTTTGTTTGGCGAAACCAACGAAATCACTGAAACAAGCGACTTTATGTCGAGATAAATAGAAAAATAATATGTAAGTTAATTATATCAAACGCAATAATTATGTATAATAGGAAATTGGTTTTTTTTAGCCATTTTTCTTTTTTATATCAGTTTTTTGACAAACGCATTATTTTATGGTAAAATTGTAATCAAATTGAATGAGGAGGATTTATGCAGGATAATTATTGTGATGGTCAAGACCCATCTAGCGAAAACAAACCTACCCCAAAATCAAACCCAAAGGTTTTGTTATTGCTCAAAATTATAGGTTTTGTTATTTTGGCTGTAGGTATCGTGTTTTTTGTGATAAGTAGGCTAAATTTTGGCAATTTTGAGAACGACTGGTTTATGACGGGTGGAATTATTGGTGGAATATGCTTTGTAATTGGTTTTTTGTGTGTTGTTATAGGGTTCTTGCCACAAATGGCAAAATGGAATATCAAGTTGGGGAAACATATCCAAGAGCAAAATAAGGAAGATTTGACTAGCATAGCCAACACCAGTGCCGAAATCAATGAGCAAGCAATAGAAACTGCTGCAAAAGCCGCAAAGCGTGGATTAGATGACGACAGTGAAACCAAGTTTTGTAGCCAATGTTGCAAAAAAATTAGCAAAAATTCCAAGTTTTGCAGCCATTGTGGTGCAGAACAAGAATAAATAGGAGAGTGCTTTATGGAAAACAAAATTTGCCAGAGTTGCGGTATGCCTATCACTAGCGAGGAGCAGTTAGGGCGTAATGCAGACAACTCAATTAACCCAGATTATTGCAAGTATTGTTATCAAAATGGCGAATTTATCGACAAAGTCGATATGCAAGAGTATATCAATATGTGTTCGCAATTCGGCTCGCAAGCAGGTATGACAAATGACCAAATGCGTGAATTTTGTACCAAACTTTTCCCAACTCTCAAACGCTGGAAAAAATAAATAGTAATTACTATTAAATAGAGAAATAAAAAAAGCCGTTTTTATTCTGAGTGCCCCTACTGGGTTCGCTTCATTTTCGGCTTTTTTATTTTCACTCCAAAACTAAATAAATTTATTTTTATCGTTCATCATACTTTGCTCTTGCCACCCGAAAGGTCTGCTTAAATGTTTATCAAAAGTATAACATTTTCTATCGCAGACAGGGGGGGTGGGAAATCTCTAACTCCTCGCTCCGCAAAAGTTAGTAAACTACTTTTGGCTTTGCTCGTATTTAGCTTCCACACGAGCCGAAAGGTCTGCTCCACTCTCTATCCAAATCAATAACTTCTGCTATCGCAGACAGGGTAGGTCGGGGAATAGCAAAGTATTCTTCACTCCAAAACTAAATAAATTTATTTTTGTCGTTCATCATACTTTGCTATTCCAAACTTTTCGGTGGTTACATAGCCGCTTGGGGCGTTGATAAGGTCGGGGATACGATTTACCACAGTTGCGCAAGTCAACTCGACCGTTTGAGGGCGGCTAATGGTTACGGTTGTATCAGGCTCGCCAAAAATCGTCCACTCGTTTTTGTCGCATTCGTCAGGAGCGTAGACTTTACCGATACATTGTGTCTCAATTACGATGCCCTCCTTAGTTTCCGATGTAACAACCGCACTCATACCAGTTGCACATCCTGCAGGGATAACTATATTCAGAGTGCTACTGTTCAAATCCGTGTCGTGGAAAAGCGGCACGCATTTTTGCGTTTGCGAAGTGATATGCAAGTTAAACTTGCTAGCCAGCCAACCGTTCACATTCCACATATAACTAGGAGCAAATTTACCCGATTCGATGATTTTTTGACGCTCGGCAGGCGAAATATTGTCCGCCGCAGCGACTTGCTCCTCAAATTCCGTAGGATTTAGCCCCGCACCGTGTGCCTTTGCTAGTGCAATTCCATAGTCCTCAACATTATAACTGCTGCTACCTTGAATTTTGGTAATTTTGTGTGTAGCACCCGCCAAAACCACAATCAAATTCCCCCAAAATACATCTTGATACCCAGCACCAGTGATGGTGCAACCATTAGCCTTTGCTAGTTCGTCAATCTGCTTATATAGGGTAGGGTTACTGTTTTGCGGATAAAATGCCTCCTCACAAGTCGTAATCGCATTGACCCCCGCAGCAGCACAAGCGAGCAATGCCTCATCGCAATCCGCTAGCAAACTCATTGTCGTAACAATCGCCACGTCAGGTCGCAATTCTTTTAGCCTTGCCGCCACATCTGTTTTGGCTGACTCGATTTTGACGCCCAGTTTGCCTACTCCCGCAAAATCTCCCACATCAGTACCGAATTTTGCTTCATCAATGTCAAAAGCACCTACACACTCGTAGCCCTTTTCGATACAGTAGCGAATGGTAAACTTCGCCATTTTGCCACACCCATATTGTACAAATTTAATACTCATATTTTACCTCCGTAAATTTTCTATAATTATAACCAATTTTTGTTTATTTAACAAATGAATTTCCGCCCAAATCGTAAATTATATACTTTTTCAAAAATCGTCAAAAAATCAATAAAAATTATCAAAAAAATTAAGATTAATGCCTAAACAAGCCCACAAAATGAACATTTTACGCCTTTTTGCATAAAATTTATTGTATTTTTGGCGTATTTTTTGAGGATTTTATTTATCTTTGATTTTATACAGTTCTGCACTTTTTGTTAAAATTCTTTCCCCAAAAGTATTGGGAATCTCTCCGCTTTATGATATAATATGACCACAAAATATAAAAGGAGAAAACATATGTCTAAAAGTATAAAAACATTTCTTTTTGCGATTTTACTATTACCGTGTGCTTTCTTGCTCGCTGCTTGTTCCGACATTTTGGGTTACAATATCAATTTTGTCGTAGATGAGCAGGTTTATCAAACGGTCAAAACCCAAGGCAACGAGTATATCACAATGCCGCGAAATCCCGAGAAATTGGGCTACGAATTTAAGGGCTGGTATTTTGATAAGGACACTTGGCAAAACGAGTTCAAGGCAGGCACTTATGCTGACCAAGCGCTAACTCAAAATGTAAATGTCTATGCACATTTTGTTTTGAGTGTTACAATGCAAATCAATGTCGATGTGTATGTTGATGGCGTCAAAACGGATACGCTCTACACCAGCGATGCGGACAATTTTATGATTACCGCACCAGTTAAACCTGCCGACTGCAACACTGACCCAACTATCAAAAAGTATTTTTACGGCTGGTTTACCGACAGTGAGTGTACGACTCCGTTAACCGCCAACACCCGCTTTACCACAAATTCTAGCATTTACGCAAAGTGGCTCGATGTGAACGAGGCGGATTACGAATACACCAACACAAACGGCATAGCAACTATCACAAAGTACAACAATGCGACCGGAAGTTCTATTGCAGTAGTTCCTAAATATATTAACTCAATCCCAGTCAAAGAAATCGGCGTTGAGGCTTTCAAGAATACAAAAGTCGGCACGCTGATTATCTGTGATGGTGTCGAGGTAATCGGGGATAGAGCGTTCGAAAATTGTGGTTATCTCTCAACAGTTATAATGAGTGACTCTGTTAGAGTGATAGGGGACGATGTATTTTGGACTTCTTATAGACAGTTAAAACACATTAGAGTTTCATCTGGGCTAACATCGCTCGGTACGAGAGCGTTCCCAATTCATAGTACTACCGAATCGGTGCTAAATTACAACAAATACGATAACGCCTACTACATAGGCAACGAAACAAATAAATATATCGCACTCATTACTGCAAGGAGCAAAGACATCGAGTCAGTAGAAATTGCTAACGGTTGTAGATTTATCTGCTGCGAGGCGTTCATTGACTGCGTGAACCTAAAAGGCGTGAATTTCCCTGACTCTGTAATAGGTATTGACAAAGAGGCTTTTGCACATTGCAAGAGTATCAACACTCTCAAATTGCCAGAGAACCTAACCAGCATTAGCGAGAATTGTTTTGACAACTGCTCTGGGCTAACACAACTAACTATCCCTAGTGGCGTAACTCAAATCGGCGAGAACGCGTTTTGGGGTTGTTGCGCTTTGGCAGAAATCTATAATTTGAGTGATTTGACCCTAGCAAAAGGCACGGGCGATGATGGTAGTGTCGCACTATATGCAAAGGTAATTCACACGGACGCAAACGCCCAAACTAAGTTGGTAACCAAAGGCAAGGGTATCTATTATGCGTCAGATAACGAAATGATTTTGCTCGCAACCACCGACCGAAACATTACCTCATTCACAGTCGCTAACGGCTGTACCACTATCGGCAGCTTTGCTCTGAATGGCTACGACTATTTGGAGCAAATCACTATTCCAAATACAGTAGAAACTATCAACGAATGTGCAATCTCAAATCTTCCCGCACTCGAATCAGTGAAGTTCGCCGACAATTCGCAGTTGACTAGAATTGCATATGGGACATTCAACAGTTTGCCAAAGCTTATGGAAATCGTTATCCCTGCGAGCGTAACTACTATGCAAAACGCAATCTTTGACAACTGCAACAAAGACCTCCGTATCTATTGCGAAGCAACTTCGCAGCCAGAAGGTTGGGACGCAACTTGGGTAGAAAATGATACAAGAATTTATTGGTACAGCGAAACCGAGCCAACAACCACTTGGTTTAATTATTGGCGCTATGTCAAGCAAGATGGTATCAGATATATCGCATTGTGGAACTAATAGCGTTCCACTTTGTTAAATTTCGCAAATATAACAAGAACCAACATTAAATGCAATAATATCACAAAACAAAAAGTAGGGTATAAAATGAACCCTACTTTTTCCTTATTATTAACTATTGTGTATTCTTGCTATTTCCCAAGAAATATAGGTTTCTGTTGATAATCAGAGAAATAATCAACCACAATGCAGAAATTAGCACCAAGACATATACAATTATGCTACCAGCATTGTACCCGCCGAAAATCCATTCCACGAGATTGAAACCCAATATCCCGACCAAACCCCAGTTCAGGCCACCAATAACGAGAACGATTAGAGCCACCCAGTTAGCGATATTCATACCAGTCATATTTTCACCTCCGAGTATATTATGTGCATTTTGCCCTCTTTTATCAGTGAAAAATGTTGGATAATAATGTAAAAAATTACTGCATTTTATTAATTACGCCGCAAGCAATCATCAACCCAGAATCGCCCGCAGGCTGACTCTCAAAATCATCACGCATACTATGTACAACAATCGCTCGCCCGATTATCTCGTCAGTCGTAAAATTACTATCCAGAAACATAGCGTACGCATACCCGTTCGAGTTTAGTAGCGGGGGCAAGTCGCCCTTGTGATACGGATGTCGCCCCTCGCCGAAGTGAGTGCCAGCCGAACCAAAATCGCCCTCGCAAATGCCTTTTTCGTGAATGTGTAGCCCAAGGAACGGGGAAGATAGAGGGAGATTTTGTACCAAAACCATACATAAGCACCCAAGGCTTGTATCATAAAAATGAGCAAATCCCCTAATTAGCGGGTAACTATTTCCACCCCGAATTTTTGCTATTGCATTAGGTTTTGCTCCTGCCAACACCTCAAAAATTTCATCCGTAAATACATTTAATTCAACATTTTTTTGCATAAATCTACTTATGAAACATATTATGGTTTTGCTACTTTTTTACTCAATTTATATTTTTGAGCTATTTTTATTAATTTTTGACTATTATTTATATTATTATTTTGTTAATTTTTTGGTAATTATTTGGTTTGTGAACTTTCTTCTATAAGAGTCAGCCAAGGGTAGAATATTACAAACAAAGATGTAGAAACAACCACTCCGTCAACCTCATCTTTGACAGCGGTCAAGTCATTAATAATATTTTTTGAAGGGATTTTTATAGCAAACGAATTATTTGTTTCAATACTAGGAGGGAAAGATATACTTATACAATATGCCCCTTTATTAAATCTTGCTTGGCTGTCAAATTGAGAGCTGAATGTTCCGTCTGTGTTCTTGATACTATAGTAGGTCGATTGTGCAGATGTGCTAGCTTCTGCTGTAAAGGTGATTGAATCACTTGCGTCCTTTGCTTGGAAAGTAACTTGTGCTGTGTCCTTTTCGGAGAATGCAACTATCCATTTTGACAGTTTAGCCATTTCAGTTTTTGCTTTTTCAGTAATTATGCTCATCAACATATCCGCTGTTGTTGCTCCCGTCAGGTCAAGTGGGTTGTCTAGAAAAGTTGCCTTTGCCAAATCAAGATTATCTTTTCCAAATTCTTGTCTAATCAATGTTTCTAGCGGTGTGCCTTGTTCGTTTATTGTTCCGCCACTATTTTGTAAATTATCGTAAAATAGATTTTGATAACTAAAACTCTTACCCCAAATAGAAATCGGCTGTTTTACATCATCGCCACCACAAGCGGCAAACCCAAAAACCGTCAGCAAAACCAAACAAACAGTCATAGCGATAACGCCAAAAGATTTTGTTTTTGTCATAATATCCTCCTTTTTTTTGGTAATTATATCATAAATTTGCAGAAAAATCATTCAAATTAGCCCCCATATGCAAAAAAATTTGTGCAAATTTTGAATAAAAAAGAAAAAGTTTCCGCAAAAAGGCTCGCCCCATATAGAGGCTACATCATTTCACAAAAACATTTTCTTTATTTACGCATAATACTGTTGCTGCACTGCGTGCTTCGATTCAGATTTGCTTGTTTGCTGCATATGGTTGTCTTTGGGCGCTTCAAGTTTGACTACACTATTATTTACAACAAGAGTGTTGTCGCCCGCAACCACAATCCGCCTCTTGCCTTGGTTGTCCGCATTCTCAATCAAGAATTGCGAAATAGGGCGTACAAACATCTTTTGAATACTGCCGTTTAAAGCCCTCGCACCAGTCGCCATATAATTTGCATCTTGCAGAATATTTTCTAGCAGCCTATCACGATATTCAATTGTAACTCGAGTATCAGGCTGGTTTGCTGCAAAAAGCCCAATTTTTGCGTCTAATTTCTTGCCCAAAACTTCCTTTAATTCCGTCTTGGTTAAGTCGTCGTATTCTAGCAAGGAGTCAAATCTGCCCAAAAACTCCTTGACAAACGGTGTCCCTGCTTCGCCCGTTCTCGACATCATCTCGTCAAGGTTAAAGTTCTCTGATTTGCGGCTAACTTGTGCTTTTTGGTTGGTAGTACAAGTGATGACGAAATTCTGCACCTTGTATTCCTTGCCTTTCGCCGATGTAAATCTGCCCTCATCGAGTATGCTTAATAGGAAAGATAGGCAAGAGCGGTCGCATTTGTCAATCTCATCAAAGTTGATAACCCCGTTCGGGTTCTTGTCCAAAAATTCTAGCAGAGCCACCTTGTCATCATACCCAACATAGCCAGGGGCAGAACCAATCAATCTCGACACATCAGAGGCGTGCTTGAATGTAGACATATCTACCGTATACAGCCGCCCGCCGAAGAAAGTATCTGCCAAAGCCTTGGCAGTTTCCGTTTTTCCAACTCCCGTAGGCCCATTCATTAGGAAAGACGCAATCGGTTTGTTTGGGGTGTAGAACCCGCACGCCACGCCCGCCAATTTGTCCACAATGTCATTAACCGCCGAACGTTGCCCGACAATCCTATTCTTAAATTCATCACACTGCTGCTTGGTAATCGCAAAATCCGCTATATCCGTCCAGTCCGTGTCGTTTTCGTTATTAGAGTTATCATTTATAGTTATCGAGTAGCGTCTATTTGCTTTTTTGTTGCTGCACGCCTCAAAGACGGGTTTTGTAATTCCCCCTTTTGCCTTGGTGTATTTTTCCTCGCCGCTAGCCCTAATAAATTGCAAGCCATTTAAGTTATTTTCGCAGTGTTCCCAGTACTCTCCAATCTCGGACTCGTCCAAAATCTCATCGTAAAGACAGTTTCTATCTGCAATCAATGATTCATCATAAATATCCAACACGTCCGTGTCCGAGTCCAACATTTTGCAAATACGCCCCAAATACTGTTTAGGGTTTTTGCGAACAGCCTCTGGCACAAAGTCCTTGGTGTCAAACACTAACTCACCGTCCACAGTTTTTAGGTAAAAAATCGACAAAAGATTCATCACTTCTTTGGCAGACGGAGTGATTTTGCTCCCAGATTTCTGATTGTCCTCATCAAATTCGTGATACATTTTTGCAATGGCGTCAATAGTCGTGCCAAAATGCCCACTTCTCGCAGGTTCACTAAATAGGAAATCAGTAGTACAAATCTCCTTGTACGACTTAACCTCATTAGGACGCTTTATGTTGTCAAAAAATGCCGTATTTCCTCTCTCACGCATCTCATTTATTGCCGCAAAAATTCGATTGTCAGGCATCAAATGATAAAAATATGCGTCCAAATCGTTGAAATTCGGGGTAGAAGCACGCTTGCTAGCCTTAATAAAATCATCTACATTGCACCCAATAGAACTCAACGCTAGCACAAAAATATCCACAGCATTTAGAGGTTCATTAAGCTCAAAGGCACAATCTTCTACTCGTTCCGTAATCACACCTTCGTAATATTTGCCGAAATTCTGTTTCGATTGTTTTACCAAGGCGCTCGCAGTCAAGTACTCATACGCAGTCGGCGCTCTGTCCTTCGCCTTGTAGGTAGAAAAAGTGTAAAGATAATTTAGGTCTATCATAATTCCTCCTTGAGGCAGAGTGGGGCAAATCAAATTATTATAATACCCAAGACATATCACAACCAGCCTCATCGCTGCCTTGATTATATCATCTAACCCCGAATAAGTCAATACCCTTGTTCCGTTTTACATTCTGCACATTATCGACATTTGTTACACAAATTAAACAAAATTAGACACTTTATACATTTTTTGTCTTTTGTAAAAATCGCTTGTACAAAATATATTATTTATGCTATAATTATCGCATAAACTAAACGAAAGGAGAAAATTTATGGCAAAATCAAACAAGCCTGTTAATTTCAAGGCAAAGTACATTACCTTGGGTATTATGGTTGCTGTGCTAATCGCCGTTGTTGTGTTATTCATCGTGCTAAATAGCCGTGGTCAAGACGCAAAAGCGGTTATGGCTATGGAAACCAACCCAGGTGTGCAGGTTGTGCTAGACGCTAACAATAAGGTTGTTGGCCAAGTTGCCCTCAATGCTGACGGCGAGAAAATGCTCGCAGTAGTTAGTTTCAAAGGGTTGACCGCAGAAGAAGCCGCTGAATTGTTTGCAAAGACATCAACCGAAATGGAAAAGATGAACTCATATGACGGAAGCAAGTTTGCTTCTGGCAAGGCTGACAAAGTTACTATCACTATTTCTGCTGAAAATTCAGCAAACTACGCAAATTTGGCAAGCAAAGTAAAGAACACAGTAAACAAATACTTCTCTGAAAACGGTGTTATGGCTGGTGCTGTAACTGAATTGTCAAACGACATTTCTGCCGCTGTGGAGAAAATGGTTATCGACACAAAAGAAACCGCTCATATGACTACCCAAGAAATCCTTAACTACACAAAGGAATCTTGTGCAGAGTTGGAGAAGATGGCTATCTCTACCCGTGATAAAGCCAAAGAAACATTCAACACAATTTACAATTCTGTTTTGGCTGCTGCTGATGTAATTATGGATGGCGCGGACAAGGCTTTCGCTGCTGCTGAGGAAGTTTGGGCTGGCTGGGAGAAAAAATACAACGAGGCTTCTGCCGAAGCTAAAAAAGCAATGCAATCTTTGTATGACGCCGCAAAAGAAACATTTAATAAAGCAAAAGACACCTACAACCAGGCAAAAGCCGAGTTTAACAAAACAAAAGCAGAGTTCAAGAAGAAACTTGACGCCGCTATCGAAAAAATCGAAGCAGAAGCAAAGGCTGCTTTTGACAAGTTGAAAGCAGACGCAAAGACTGCCTACGATGCTACCAAAAAATTGGTAGAAACCAATGTTGACAAGTTCAAAGAATTGTCAAAGGAGCAAAAAGACACTTGGCAAGCAAGTATCAAGGAATTCCAAGACTCTCTACTTAGAAGTTAATTTTTACCGATAATTAATAAAAATTAAATAAAAAGCACCCTCATGGTGCTTTTTCTTCCTTTATCACATTACCTCTCCCGCTTCGTCCTACTCAACCGTAACTGCAAACTCAACTTTTGCTTCGCTCGAAATATCCAACTCGCCCAAATCAAATCCCACAGTAGGGTCGTACGAGGCTTGCTCTACATCATTGACCTTTACACTACCAGCGACAAAACTAACCCCAGCAGGCATTTGGTCGCTAAAACGCACCTCAGAATGCTTGATATTACCGTCATTTTTGATAATGTTTGTGTAGTTAATAGTGTCGCCTTGTACCGCAGTCTGCTTATCCGCCGTCTTGGTAATAGTAATTTTAGGGTCAACGAGTTGCAGAGTAACTAGGTTTGATTTCTCCGTCAAGTCCGTAACTTCATTGACTGAATAGGTAACATCAGAAATAAAGTTAAAGACATCTTGGTTATCAATCTCATCGGCGATTGTAACCGTATATTCAATAGTGCTAGTGCCACCGTTGCGGTCAATTTGGTCGATTAATTCGAACCCCGTAATGGGGTCGTAATCGTTGTATGTTGTTCCGTCTATCATTAGTGAGTTAGGCTTGAATGTCGCCTTTGTGTCAATCGTGTCCTTGATACTTATGTCGGTAATGTCATAATCGCTGTTGTTTGTTAGTACCAGCGTAATTTGAATTTCATCGCCCGCCATTGCGTAAGTTTTGTTGGCAGACTTTACCTTTGTAAAAGAGGTAGTCATATTTTCAGTCGAAGAAACGTTACTGCTTGCCGAGCTCGACTTTACCGTAGTGTCGGGCAGGGTGTATTTGTATGTTACAGTCGAAGTGTTGTTTATTTTTGCCATTAAATTGCTCCTTGTGAATAAAATTTTCTTTTTTCATAGTATGCTCGTCCCGTAATTTGTGTTAAAAAAGTGAAATATCTTTGTTAATTTTCCATTTTGTGTTTGTGTTCGATAAAATTTGATTTTTAGTTCGTTTTACAAACCTATTCCAAAGTAATGTAATAAAAATATGGAAGAAAATCGTACGCTTTCTTATTGCAAATCTGTGCAATATGTGATATATTGTCGGTGTAATAATTGAAATTATTGAGGAGTTTGTATGAAATTAGCTGAATTAAATAAAATTCAAGAAATTTTAGGCTACAAATTTGATAATCCCGATTTGTTGCAACAGGCGTTTGTTCGCCGCAGTTATTCCGAGGAGCGTGGCGGTCAAAACAATGAGGTTTTGGAGTTTATTGGCGACAAAGCACTAGATTTTGCAGTAATTCGCATTATGATGAACCGCTTTGGCGAAATTGTTGAGAGTAAAAACAATCTAGAACCAAGGCTGCAAAATCCAAAGTATTTTGCGACAGAATACGATGAGGGCAAATTTACCGATATCAAAATGGATTTGGTCAATCGTGATACGCTCTCTCGCTGTATCAAAAAGTTGGGGTTTGATAGATACCTAGTTATGGGCAAAAGCGACATTCATAACGGCGTGGACAAGCAAGCGTCCGTTAAGGAAGACCTTTTTGAGGCGATTATCGGTGCGGTTGCTCTCGATTGCGATTACAATATGGATACGATTTGCACAGTTGTTAGTAAATTGATTGATTTTGAGTCGTATTTCGACAGTGGCTCTACACAAGAAGGTAAAGTGATACTTGAACTACAAAGATGGGTGGACTCCGTTGGTGCTGGCACTGTGGAATATTTTACAGAGCAAACAGGGAATGTTTATCGTTGCAGTTTGAAAATTGAAAAAATTCATTTAGAAAGTTGTGGAGTAGGTGCTACCGAACTCCTTGCACAAGAGGACGCCGCCCAAACTGCGTGTGAAATTCTAGACGAAAGCAAGGTCTTTGCAGACCAGTACGAGGAGGAGATTGGCGAACCTAACGAGTATGATTCCATTCAGCAAATCAACGAGTTAAGGCAAAAAGGAATGATTTATAATGTCAATTACAAATTCAAGGCGGGTGAGAATCCTGACGGCAGTATGTTTTGGCAATGTATTTTGACTGCCGAAAATATGGCTTATGAATACGGTGGCAAGGGGAGTGGTTCGACCAAAAAAGAGGCACAGCACGCCGCCGCATACCAGTTCCTTTTGGCTCTTATGAAGTATATGGAAGTGCCAGAAATCTAATTTTTGAATAGTCAACGGTTTTATCGCTTTTGTTTTCCCGATTTTACAAAAACAAGGGGGTATACTACTCCCAATCGCTATCTAACCCGTAAATTTGGGCGGGATACTGACAAAAATCGGCTAAAATCTAAGAATATAGTATTTTTTGAAACCAACAAAAAAAGAACTCAAAATCATTTTTGAGTTCTTGTTTTCATCGCAGAAATTTCAATTTAACTTTATTCCCAAATTGTAGGAGTTCCATCTACATAATGCCAAAAATCCCCATCTGTAGCAGGTTGTGATTTTGCGTAATAGTATACAGCGTTCCCGTCTAAAATGCCATTCATTGCCTCAATAGTAATGCCATTCCAATCTTCCATAGAACCCAAGTAATACACCTTTAATTCACTTTCTGGGAAGTTGAATACCCTTTTCCTTTAATAAATGCGATAGAGAAATCAAAATGCCGAGTTTGCCATACTCGTATGTTAGGCTGCCTTGCATAAATGCGGTAAATGGTGGGGCAATAGGCCCATCGCAACTCAACTCGATTGTCGACCCCGACACAAAGCTCCCGCTCGCCATAATCTCCTCGTGCGGATACCCAGGCATTTCGCTAGGGATTAGGGTTACATAGTTCTCAATAGCGACACCCTTTTGGATACCTCTGCAAAACTCAATCAGTTCATCGGCAGAATGTAGGTTGACCGTCTGCACGATGTCCGCCCTCGGTTCGTCATACCTAGGGCTAACATCGTACCCCAGCTTTTCCAGCATATAACTAGCGAAAGCCATCGTTTTTAGACTAGCGCAAACCACACTCGGTGCGTGATACACTCCCTTAAAGAACGCCATTAGTTGGTTTAGGTTGCAGCCAATGTCCTTGCCAACGCAAGGGGCAGAGAATCGCTCCGAAATGTCCCAAATAAGTTCTTTTTTGCCGACAATGTATCCACCCGTCCTTGCTTGTCCAGCGCCGAGATTTTTGAGTAGCGACCCAACTAGAATATCCGCCCCAACTTCGGTAGGCTCTTTTTTTTCGACCAAATCACCATAGCAGTTATCCACCATAATAATGACCCCAGGGAAACGCTCCTTGATAGCGGTGCAGACACGCTCGATTTTGTCAATACTCAGGCTCAACCTATTACTATACCCTCGTGAACGCTGGATTTCCACCAACTTAACACCGCCTTTTGCCAATCGCTCCAAAATCGCTGGAATGTCAAAATCGTCATTTTTGAGTTCAATCTGCTCAAAATTCACCCCGTGCGCTTTGAGCGAGTTTCTGCTGTCGCCAGTAAGTCCGATTATGCCCTTTAATGAGTCATACGGCTCGCCCGTAATTGATAGGAATGTGTCGCCATATTTTAGCAACCCAAAGAATGTAATAGACAATGCGTGCGTACCCGACATAATTTGAGGTCGAACGAGTGCGTCCTCCGCCTTAAAAATATCGCAGTAAACTTGTTCCAACTTGTTCCTGCCGTTGTCATAATATCCATAACCCGTAGTTTCGCAAAAATCTGTGCAAGTCAGCCTCGCATTGTGGAATGCTTTGAGTACTTTAGCACTATTATATAGGCAAATTTCCTCAAATTCATCAAATCTTTTTTGCAAATCAATTTCCGCTTGCCTTGCTAATTTAGCCAATTCGTCAGTAATACCTAATTCGTTAAACATAAATAACTCCCCAAAAGTGTTTTTAGCATTATAACATAAATTGTTTACTTTGTAAATTTCAAAATCTCAAATAATTGACAAAGTGAATATTGCTTTATATTTTTCAAATGACAGCCGCTGCCAATAACTTTGCTGTTTTGCCACCTACACAATTTTATCCCGCTACCCCAAAATGCTGTTGACTTATCTAATATTTAGTGCTATTATTAATTAATACACACAACGCACAACACAAGATGCGTATGTTTTTTATTCTGTATAAAAATATATATCATATATAATTTTTAGATATACTGTACATTACGATTACTCCGCAAATGTAGTAGGGGCTTTGTTTAGTTTGCGTTGTGTTACAAAAGGTGATTTTATGGAAAGAACAACAGAAAAAACCAACTGGTTCAAAAAATTGTGGAATTATTACTCCACTTATGAAAAAATTTGGCTAATTTCGATATGCTCAATAGGTATCTTATTCGGAATTTTCTTCCCCGAGGACGGCAATTCGCCCGCTTGGTTGAGAGTGGTCGAAATTATCGCCATTATCGGAGGCTGTAGTTGCGAACTGCTGCTATCCAAGCAGTCAAAATGGGCGTTTATCGTGTCATTTTTCCTTTACGACACGACCCAAACAATCGTGTATTTTGCAAATGGGCTGTATATAAGTGCCTTGTTTGAAATCATTTTCTGGATACCGATTTTGTTTATCAGTTTCCACTTTTGGGAGAAGAAATCAGACGCCAAAAATAAACTTTTGACATCGGTAAAAGAGGTTAATTACAAGCGTGATTTGTTGATTTTCTTGGGCGTATTGGCTGTGTCGCTCGGTGTCGGCGTGCTGTTTACTCAAATTACAGTTGTTGCCGAGGGGCTGTCAGAGTACTGGTATTTGGACGGCTTGGCTAATGCTTTTAGCGTGTGCAACGGTTTGTTCCTGCTTATGCGCTTTAAGGAGCAGTGGATTCCTTGGCTCGGCGTCGCAGTAGTAGAGGCGATTTTGTGGATTCTCAATGGTCAATTTATTATGTTAGTTCTGTCGCTCGGATACATTATGAATAGTATTTACGGCTTCATCAAATGGACAAAATATATCAAAACGCACCCAAATTGCAACAACGAAACATTTTTGGGTAAAGAACTCAAATCAGATGAGGACACAAAATCAACTGAAACCTCAGACGAGGAAGCACAAGCCGAAATCGCTATCGATGAGCAAAAATCAGATGCTGCCGAAGCCGAAATTTCGGACGCAACAGTTGATGATAAATCAACTGCAAACGATGACGAAATTTCAGCAGATGAGAACGAAAACAACTCGATAATCAACGCAGACGAAACAAAAACCGCTTCGCCTGAAACCCAATCAGACACCGCCGAATTGCAGGCAAAAGAGGAGCAAAATGATGGCGAAAATTCGGATAATAATACCACAGGCGAGGAATTGGCAGAAAATCAAGCGGGAAATTCAAAAAAATCTGAAAAATAGCCGCCGCTTTTGAAAGGTTTTTCTTGACAAATTGTAATTAATAAAGTAAAATAAAATATATTTTTAAGGAGAATTTTTATGGAGATTTCAGAAATCAAAAAGGGTATGCACATCATTTTGGATGGCGAACTTGTCCAAATCATCGACTTTTTGCATGTAAAGCCAGGCAAGGGTAGCGCTTATATGAAGGCGAAAACAAAGAACGTGAGAACTGGTACAGTTTTGGAGAGAAACTACAACACAAACTACAAGATTGAGCCTGCTCAAATCGCTAGAAAGAAAGTTCAATACCTTTACAATGACGGAAACTACTATGTCTTTATGGACAACCAAACATACGAGCAGTTGGAAATTCCTGCTGACCGAATCGGCGATGACAAGGACTACTTGATTGACAACTTGGAGGTTGAGGCAGCATACCTTGGCGATGAGTTGTTGGGCGTAACCATTCCAGAGAAAATCGAGATGACTGTTACAAGTATCAACCATTCTTCTGCAACCTCATCAAACCAAGAGGCTGTGATGGAAACTGGTTTGATTGTTCGTGTTCCTTTGTTCATTACTGAAGGCGAAAAAATCATCGTTACAACTTCGGACGGAAAGTATTTTTCTAGGGCATAACCGTAAGAAAAGGAAAGGCGAATTTAGCCTTTCTTTTTTGTAATAAAAATATTTAATTTAAGGAGAGAGTATGGAGCGTAAAGTCGTGATGATTACGGGGGCGAGTCGAGGAATTGGTAGGAAACTAGCCCTTGATTTTGCTAGCGAGGGCTACAATGTGGCTTTTTGTTACCTAAATAGCGAGGAGCGTGCGTTGCGGGTTGCGGACGAAATTCGTGCTTTGGGTGTCGAGTGCCTATGTTTTAGGTGCGATATGTCGGATGAAAACGATATCGCCGATTTTTTCACAAAAACTATCAAAACTTTTGGCAGAATTGATATATTGATTAATAATGCCGCTGTCGCTATTGATTCACTTTTTGCTGACAAAACAGTAGAAAATTTCAGAAAAACTCTAAATGTGAATTTGGTCGGCGCTTTCCTAATTTCAAAGTATGTGGGCGAGCAAATGGTGAAGCAAAAGGCGGGCAAAATCATTAATCTTGCCAGCACGAATGGGATAAATACATACTTCCCAATGTGCATTGATTATGACGCTTCCAAGGCGGGGCTGATTTCCTTGACGCACAACCTCGCTATGCAATTCGCCCCATATGTCAATGTAAATGCAGTCGCTCCAGGCTTTATTGCAACCGAGAGTGAAGTAAATGGAATGGACGCCGAGTTTATAGAGCAAGAAAAACAAAAGATATTTTTGAAGCGAGCAGGAACGGAGCAAGATGTGGCAAACCTAGTGCTGTTTTTGGCGAGCGACAAGGCAAACTTTATCAATAATGAGGTTATCCGCATTGACGGCGGCCAGTACGGCGCTTGATTTGTGAGCGTTATATAACAATACAAAAACATATTATTTAGCATTTTTGAGTTATTTTTTCACATTTTTTAGATTTATTTTTTTAATTAAATAATTATTTTTTGGTATTTTTTGTTAATTTTTTTGATTTTTCTGTAAGAGGTGTATATGAGTAAAAAAATTATAGCGATTTGCTACGACTTTGATAAAACGCTGGCGACAGACGATATGCAGGCATTCTCTTTTATCCCTAATCTTGGGTTGACAAAAGAGGAGTTTTGGGCGAAATGTAGGGCTTTTTCTGTGAAAAATAACGCCGACCCGATTTTGAGTTTCTTGCGTGTGATGATTGATGAATGTGCTGCTCGTGGGATTAGCCTTACGAGAGAGTACCTCAATAAGTTGGGTAAATACATTGAGTTTTTTGACGGCGTGCCTACCTGGTTCGCTCGCCTCAACGAGTATGCCGCTAGCAAGAATATGCAGTTGGAGCATTATGTTATCACTTCGGGTAACAAGGAGATTTTGGAGGGCTGCTCGATTTTTGACGAGTTAAAAAATGTATTCGGCTGCGAGTTCTTGTATAACGAAAAAGGCGAGGCGTATTGGGTAAAATCTGTCGTAAATTATACGATAAAAACTCAATTTTTGTTCCGAATTTGTAAAGGTGCGGAGAACCTAACCGATGACGAAACCGTAAACCAGCGTGTGGACAAAAAGCGTGTCGAATTTCGCAATATGATTTACATTGGGGACGGAGTAACCGATATTCCTTGTATGACCTTGGTCAAAGAGAAAGGCGGTACAGCCATAGCCGTTTATCCGCAAAACAAGCGTGAGTTGAGTGTCAAACTTTTGCGTGATGACCGTGTAAACTATGTGTGCCAAAGCGATTACAGTAGCGATTCGGAATTAGAGAAATTGATAAAAGTTCTCATCGACTCAATAGCATTAAAAGAGCAACTTTTTGACAAAGAATTTGAACAAGTAAAAAAATTTGCCGAAAATTAGTAAAAATACCGTCAAAGACAAGTAGAATAAAAGCAAATTCACACACCTGCACATATTTTTGCAGTTTTAACCTCAAAATGACAAATTTCATAAATTAATATATAATATTTTTGAGGTTTGCATATGGCAACTAATGTTTCAACTTTTGCCGAATTAAAAACAGCAATAGAGGATACTACAACAACAGAGATTTTGGTTACGCAGGACATAACTTTTGCTTCTGGCGGTGCAAGGGTTAATGCGGCAAAGAGCAGTCTGATTATTGATTTCGGCGGACATAGTGTTACGGATAACAACTCGTCTAGTTTTACCGATACAATTTATATCGCCAGCACTACGGCGACAGTGTCAGTTACTGCACAAAATGCCGTTTGGAATGGTAGAAATTACTACGGTGTTTTGGGAGTCTATAACGGGAACACAAATACAACTATCAACCTCAAAAATATAGACTACACTGGGCCGCAATTTGTGTATAACAAGAACGGTATCACTAATATCAGCGACTGTATGGTGCAGATTGCCAAAAATGAGTCCTCCACTAATCCGCAGGAGTTCTGTGAGGCAAATCGACTAAACATTTCGGGGAGCGTGGAGGTAAACTCTGCGGTTTGTGGTGGACATAAACATACGTAATTATTCAAGCATTTGTGATGATATGGGGAATGGATAGATAAATAACAGTTTATGAAGGAGAATAAAATCATGAAAATAATAATATATGGCTCTAAATATGGTACTGCAAAACA
>DHMD01000041.1:26015-26728 GCA_002405615.1 Christensenella sp. UBA4651
CAAAACAATATGCAATGGAATTATCAAAAAGAACTAATATTAAAGCAAAAAGTTATAAGGACATAAATAATATTAATGAATACGAAACAATTATATATATAGGGGCATTGTATGCTGGAGGGGTTTTAGGAATGACTAAAACTTTCAAAAAGCTAAATAATTGCGAAAATAAAAAAATCATAATTGCTACAGTTGGATTGGCAGATCCCATGGAAAAAGAAAATGTAATCAAAATAGAAAATAGTATGAAAAGACAACTTCCAGTTGAAATATACGAAAAAGCAAATATCTATCATTTAAGAGGTGGCATGGATTATTCAAAGTTGAGTTTTATACATAAAATAATAATGAAATTAATTTATGAAAAAACAAAAAGGCTGGCAGAAGAAAAGAAAACGCCAGAAGATAAAGAAATGATAGCTACTTACAAACAAAAAGTAAACTTTGTGGATTTTTCTAGTTTAGAAAATATAATTAGCGAAATTAATAGGTAAACAAAACTATAAAAAATTACGCCATAACTAATTGGCTAGGAAATAATTAAAATAAAAATCTTATTATTATTTTGTTTCTTTTTGGTATAATACTATACTTATGCTATAATTATTTTGCTGGATAGTGCTTCCCATTTTGGAAGGTTTAGCGATGGAGTATTAATTAGGGCTTGCTATTGGCATTACTATGGAATCAAAAAAAATATACAACATATAACT
>DHMD01000041.1:26860-31894 GCA_002405615.1 Christensenella sp. UBA4651
GGATACGATGAAAGTATTATTAGACATTGGAAAAGTGGCTCAATTCCTAGACTTGATATAATTTACTCTATTGCAAAAAATCTTGGTGGTTCAATAGATAATTTAATTGGTCGATATTAGTTTGTATTTTTTGATGCAAATTGCTCTATTTTGTGATATAATTTAGTTATAGGAGAAATGTATGTCTAATATAAAGGTTTTTGAAGATAAAAAAATTAGAACACAATGGAACGAAAAGGAAGAAGATTGGTATTTTTCTGTTGTTGATGTTTGTGCCATTTTTAGCGATAGTAAAACACCTAGAAATTATTGGAGCGACTTAAAAAGAAAACTAAAACAAGAAGGAAGTGAGTTGCACGAAAATCTCGTACAACTGAAATTGCTTTTAGATGATGAAAAAATTTATAAATAGGATGGAGTTATGAAAAAATTTTTATTCAGTTTTCTATCTGTTTGTTTGATATGTTCTTCTTCTTGTGGCTGTTCTTCAAATGAAAAAGTTTCCCCAACAGTGTATTCACGAGTTTCGCAAATAGATATTTGTGTTGAGTCTGAAAACGATTTTATTATTGATACATACAATGTATATTTGACAAATTCAATTTATGAACCCAGTGTAACATCGGTTCTTGCAAGTGAAAGTGGGAATAAAACATATACAAAACAACACAAATATTCTTCAGTGAATACACATAATCACATTATAGAAAGCGATATTGGGAAGGTGAAAATTCAGTTTGAGATATTTTTACATGTTAAGTACGACGGAAAGACACTGCCGTATATTATAAGATTTACTGAATATTATTATACAAAATTACAGGATAATCAAATTTTACTTTATTATTATACTGTGTATTGCTTGAATCAGTATCAGTTGAGTATTTTATTTTAACTGATTTCTGATTGTCAGGGGCATTTATTACCCAATAATTACCGCTTTTTGAAATAGTTACTGTATCAGGTTCAATGGTATATTCACCGTCCGGAATCTGATTATCTGTAATTTTATAGCCATTAAGGGAAGTTCCGTAATTGCTTGATATATTGATTTCCCAGTTGATTTTATTTTCATATGCACCTGTCTGATAGTCAGGAGTACCCTTTTTATCAACATTGAAAGCATTTCTGAGAGAAACTTCTGAAGGATTGCTTGTTATAGTCTTGTCATCTTTAGTCAGCTGTGCAGTATTTGATGCCTTTTCACTTTTAAGCTGTTCAGGAGTTATATCAGTAGAATAAGTTATTGTTATATACTCCACGCCTTTTGAATCAGCAGTAAACTTGATTTCACTGTTTGAAAAAGAACCTGCATTTTCAGGATTTATTGTTAAATTCTTTGCATACTGGAACATCTGGTCAGTTAATGTATAACTGCTCAAATCGATTTTCGCAGGATTGCTTACAACGATTGTCCACTGAATTGTACCGTCAGTTTTGTTTACACTTGAACTTTTATTGACAGAAGGCATTTTATCTTCAAATTTTACAGTGACTTCCTGACCGCCTATATCAAATTTGCGGTCACCGTCCTCATTGTCAGCACGTTTCATAGTACCTGAAAATTCAAGTGAACCTACAAGACTCTTGTCACCGGAATTTACATGTTTAATATAATCATCAGTAAGAGTTATTTTTATATATCCGTCATCTGTGATTTCATATGTACCGGCTTCAGCAGAAGTGCTGTAATCGCCATCAAAGATATAACCTGAACGGCTGTTTTCATCAAGTACAAATGTTGTATCTGAAAGTCCGAGCTGTGTAAGGTCTACATAAAGATGAGGAGCAGTGGAAGGGAGAGTAACGTTTTTCTTCTTATATGCCAGACTGAAATCAAGCTTTACTGAATCACCGCTGATAGTATAATCCTTTGAAGGTGTTTCATCATAGCTGTTATAGATTTCATTTTCTCCTGCCTTAACAACAACATGAAAATATTCATCATTATTATTGTTGTTGCAACTCAGATTAATAGCACCGTTTTGAATACCTGCACCAAGCAGTGTCAGGTTATCATCATACATATTCTGAAAAGAAGAACTTTCTTTTGTCATACTTACAGCAGGCATAATAAGGCTGAAAGGAACTGCAAAAGATACCATAAGAGAAAGTACTGTGAGCAGTGCTATATATTTTTTATGTTTTTCGTGGTTCTTTAAAAAATTCTGTATAACAAACTGAAAATCTTTCACGATATTTCCTCCTTAAAAAAAACTTTACTGAAATTAAAATATATTTAAAAAGTACCCATAAACTTGAAAGGCCATATACGAAGAATAACTTTTCCGATTATATACTCATCAGCTATACAGCCGACAGATGTTGAACGGCTGTCAATTGATGTTGAACGGTGGTCACCCATAACGAAAATACGATTGTCCGGAACCTGATACGGCAATTTTATATCACATTCACCCAAAGCCTTTTCATTTACATAAGGTTCATCAAGAACTTCACCATTAAGATAAACTGTTCCGTCCTCTTTTATATCAATTACATCTCCTGCTGTACCTATAACACGTTTAAGCAGGATTTTATTATTGAAATAGAATGCAACCACATCACCGCTTTTGAAATTTCCTCTCTTGTTGCATATTACAAGTTCATCATTCATAAAAGTAGGAGTCATACTTGTACCGGTAACACGCAGAACAGGAAGAAAAAGCATTGAAATAAGTACCGCAACTGCTGCAACGACAATTAAAGATGATACAGTATTTGAAAGCATACGGCGATATTCTTTCATATATCTTATGCGTTTAATTTCATTGGAAAGCTGTTCAGCATCAGGAAGGTTATTTTTATCAAAATCTGACATTTCAACTGCTCCGTTTCTTTTCATCTGTATTCTCAGAATTTACAGCATCTTTTACAATCTGTGCAATTCTGTCAAAGTCCTCATCAGAAATTGAATGTTTATTTATTGTAAGAGCTTCTATACGGTTCTGAAGTTCCTGATTCTGTTTTTTCAGGTTATCATTTTCTTTCTGAAGATAGAAAAGGATTTCAAGAAGTTCATCACGTTTAAGCCTGCGTAATTCCTTATCAGTCATTTTTATCTCCTTAGGTAACTTATATCTGTAAATCTATTCTAATATCAAATAACCAAAAAGTCAAGAACCCACATAATAATTTGTATATCATAACAAACAGTATAATAATTTGTTGTACATTTTTTACATAGGAAAATAAATCCATAACATCAATTATGGTAAAAACAGTCATAAAGTCTGAAAAAGCCAATACTTATAGTATTGTTTTCATAAAAAAATACGAACAGAATTAATAATTCTGTCCGCATTTAACAAATCAATCATTGCGATTAAAAAAGTTGTTTGTTGCTACTGCAAAGAATGAACCGGCAAGAGGTCCTATTATAAATACCCAGAGCTGAGCTATTGATGAACCTCCTGTATTTGCTATTGCAAATATTGCAGGAGCTATGCTTCTGGCAGGATTTACAGAAGTTCCTGTAAGATTTATTCCTGCAAGATGTACAAATGTGAGGGCTATGCCGATAAAAACAGGAGCATTTTTTCTTACACCCATATCCTTGCTTTTTGTAACTGAAAGAACTACTGTTATAAAAACATATGTAAGGACAATTTCAGCAATCAAAGCACCGAAGAAATTAAGATTTCCGAATCCGTTTGCACCGAATGAATAATCTTTTATATGATTTTTCTCCATTCCGTAAAGATTTGAAAATCCTCCGCATTTTACAAGTATTGCAAGAATGACTGTAGCTAAAAATGAGCCGGCAATCTGAGATATTATATAGCTTGTAAAATCCTTGAATTTCATTCTGCCTTCAAGCAACATTGCAAACGATACAGCGGGATTAAGATGACAGCCACTTGACTGACTGACTGAATATCCGGCAATTATTATTGAAAGACCGAATGCAAGTGAAGTTGCCACAACATTTGCATTTGTTGCCATTGCAGTACCGCACCCGAAAAACACAAGTATAAAAGTTCCTGCCATTTCGGATATATATTTTCTTTTTAAAGCTTTCATAGAAAAACCTCCGATAGCTGTATAATATAGTTATTTTATCCTAAAAAGCGAAGGTTGTCCAGCATTTTTTATATATTAAAGAAAAAACTGTAAGATTATACAAACCGCAGTTACATTATTTGTATATATTCACTGTCTGCGTGTTATCTTATATTCATCGCCGTCACGGTAATAGGGACATTTTTTATAATGTCCCTGAATAAGCCTTGCATACTCATCTTCATCAAGATTTCTTTCACAAATCCAGCATTCATATTCATCATCATAATAATAGTATGCACATGTTTCGCAGTCGTTCATATCATACCTCAAAGCCATAGATATGGTCGTCCATAACATAGCCATGACCTATTTCAGTAATTTCACTTCTTATGCGTTTCATACCGAGTTTTTCATAGATAGAAACAGCATTGTTATGTATATTTACAGTAAGCCAAATCATAGTATTTCCATTTTTGCGGGCAATATCCTTGATAAATTCAAAAGCCTGCCTTGCATATCCGTTTCCTCTGAAAGATTTTTTGATATAGAGCTTTGAAAGGAAAAGCGTATTGTCAGGTTTTTCGCATATTGCAAAATATCCGATTTTTTCTCCGTCCAGCACAAAATTGTAATACTGATAACCTTCCTGTTCAATCTGTTCTGTCATAGCTTTTGCAGACTGAAATTTATCAACCATATAATCAATCTGGTCCTGTGAGAGAATACATATAAAATGCTGATTCCAGATTTCACGTGCAAGCTCAGAAGTTTCCTTGATTTCCTCCGGAGTAACTACCTTTTTAAATTCCAACATAAAAAACACGTCCTTTCGTGAAAAAACAAAACGCTCAGAGTCGTTTTCACTATTATACTCCCTTTTTCGTCAATAGTCAACAGAATTTTCAATTTTTTCAGAGGTAAAAAAGGGCAGTTTTTCAACTGCCCTTAATTATTATTTTTCGCTGTCGTCTTTGTTTTCAGGATTTTCATGATTTTCAGAATTATCATCTTTATTATCCATTTTTTCAA
>DHMD01000010.1 GCA_002405615.1 Christensenella sp. UBA4651
CCATTTACTGTCGGATTAATGGGATTCAGTTGTACAAGGATAGTATCAAGACCGATTTTGCAAATGTACTGATACGGGATAAACAAGTCTTCTTTACTCTTGAAAAATCCGCCACGGCCACCGGGAACTATTACCCCAGAAATTTTGGCTGAATTTTGGTCAAAAATCAAATCAATGACATGACCCAGCCGCCTGCCATCAGTTAAATTCACCACCATTTTTGAGCGAAATTCGCTGAAACTAATCTCCATACACAATAACCTACATTTTTTATTATTATATGAAGATAGGTTAAATTAATTACACAAAGTACTTTTTGATAAGTTTTAGGGCGCATTTTTCCAGCCTACTCACTTGCGCCTGGCTAATACCTACCTCTTCGCTGACTTCGACTTGTGTTTTACCCAAAAAGTACCTCAACACCAATATCTTTTTTTCACGAGGCTCTAATTCTCCTAGGGCGTCTTTGATAGATACTGAATCTAGCCATTTTTCATCACAGTTTTCGCCGTCCGAAATGTAGTCGCACAATTCGCTTGCTTCCATATCGTCTGAATACATAGGCTCGGACAAGGACACTGGTTCGCTGATTGCATCAAGAGCACAAGCAACTTGACGCATAGGCGTGTCCAAGTCCTCCGCAATTTCATCTATTGTTGGCTCTCGTTGCAACTCACCACCTAGTCTTTCTCTTGATTGTAATGCCCTGTATGCTATATCCCGCAGTGAACGGCTAACCCTTATAGCACTATTATCACGCAAAAAACGGCGAATTTCTCCGATAATCATTGGCACGGCATACGTACTAAAACGGACATTTAGGTCGGTATTAAAGTTGTCAATAGCCTTAATTAAACCAACGCAACCGACCTGAAATAGGTCATCTGCACTTTCTTTTCTACCACCGAACCGCTGCACCACACTCAATACCAAGCGCATATTCCCCCAGATAAAGAGTTCTTTTGCCTCCGCATCTCCAAGTTTGATTTTTTCCATAAGCATAGCAAGCTCTTGCGGGCTAAACTTTGGTAAAACGTTTGTGTTTATGCCACAAATCACAACTTTGTTTGACATTACTCCCTCCTTTTAGCAATAGTCAAACAATAGTTTTGGCAAAAGGTAAACTTTTATACAATTAAATAAGTTTTGAAATATCTTTTTTCATTTTGCCGAGAATTTTCTTTTCTATTCTGCTAATGTAACTTTGTGAAATATTAAGAGAGTCGGCAACCTGTTTTTGCGTTTTTTCTTTTTCGCCTCTTAATCCAAATCGCATACATACAATTTTTTGCTCCCTCTCGTTTAATTTGTCCAGAACACGATATATCATTTCTCGCTCTGCACTTATCTCAATATTTTTATACACCTCATCGGCATCGACTCCGATTATGTCGCAAAGCAGCAGTTCGTTTCCATCACTATCAAAAGAAAGCGGGGCTTCTAGACTTGTTTCTTTTCTTTGTTTGGAAATTTTACGCAAATGCATAAGAATTTCATTTTCTATACAACGAGAAGCATATGTTGCTAGTTTAATTTTTTTGTCCATTTTGAAGGTATTGATAGCCTTGATTAGTCCAATCGAGCCAACAGAAATCAAATCTTCCAATTCGACACCAGTATTCTCAAATTTTTTTGCGATGTATACCACAAGTCGTAGATTTCTTTCTATTAGTTCATTTTTGGCAGAAACATCTCCATTCTGCAATTTGATGAGATATCGCTGCTCCTCCTCACCTTCCAACGGGTTTGGCAATGCTTCATTACTACACAAAAACAATAACATTTGAGCGTTTAATTTTGCCCTATCCCCGCCCAACTTTTTTGAAAATATTTTTCTTAACCACGCTAGCATTTTATACCTCCAATAATTCTTTGCCAACAATCGCATTGCATTTCCCATAACGAATTTTGCTAGGGGCGACTCCCAAAGCGCCATCTTTTTCTACCCCTAACACAGAAACTTTGCAATCAAAAACTCTAATAGTATACATTCCGCCCAAACTTGAAACATTGATACTTTCACTATTTTCCAAAAAAGAGTCTTTGCCGAGCATTATTTGCATACGCTCGAATGGAGAAAACCAGTATTTGAGCGTGTCCTCATTTATCACAACGACAGATTTTCCGCTGCTATTGTGCAAAACATTTCCTGAATCAACAAAACCTGTAAGTGTTGCAGATTTCTCGTTCGCAACAATAGTGATTTCGCAAGTTTGCTCGTTATACTGTCGGAACTTAAAAATAGCCTTGATACTCCTGACACCGAGCCACAGAAACACCACGCCGCTGACAAGAATTGTACCTATTGGCAAGGAAGATATGTAACCTATGTATAGAGAATCGTATACTCCGATACCCAAAAAATTAAAAATTGCTATCAAAGAACCGCCAAAAGCAAAAGTGAGGCCGACAAACAGTAAGTATTTTATGAAAAATTTATGGAATGTAAAATTGAGCATAAATACCATTATTCCAGCGATTGCAAATTTTATCAAAATAGCCCAAATTCCTGCCACAGGTATTATCGGAGACAAAACCGCAAATCCCGCTCCGAATGCACTTGCCGTAACCAAACCTAGTTTCGATATTGGTTGTTTTATAATTTTATTTGTTAGATAAAGTAGCAATGCGTCAATCAAAAAATTATCCAACAAAACATACTCAACAATTATTTGCATTTTCGCCCCCAGTATCGATATTTAATTATAACTTATTGGGCGGAATTTTGGAGATAAAAAGAAAAGATATATTGCACGAATTATGCAATATATCTGCCCAAATTGTCTTATTTACTTGATAACCATTACTATAAGAGCAATGACAATAAATACCAAACCGATTACCTTGATAGTAACAAGGATTGAGTCATCGTTTGCCACCTCACTTGTTTTGCGAGATGCACAAGCGATTCTACGAGCGAGGCAAGCCAAAGCGATACCAATCGCACACAAAACAATACCGATAATAACATTTGGTTGAGACAATCTCTCAATCAAAGTCTGTGCTAGTAAACCATAAATCATTTTACTAAACCCCTTTTACACATCTTCTACAAATATTATACACTAAAAATGCACGAAAGTCAAGATATGTTTTTATATTTTATTCATTTTTGGTAGTCGAGTCTTGTTCGTTAGCGGCTTGGCTATCTTCGTTCGTTTCTTCGAGCGTTTCATTTTTCTCCACATCATTAGTATCACTATTGGCATCAGAACTATCATTACTAATTTGCTCTGAAGCTATATTTTCGTCAGTTTCCATATTCCCCAGTTCCTGTTCCGCAGCTTCGGCATTTTGCATTTCTAGCGTTGCCTTGTTTCTAAAGAACACTCTTTTGTAATTCAAAACAATATAAACAATCAGACTTGTTACTATAATTATTAGCCCAAGGTACAGAACATATAGATTCCACGGATTTAACGACCCATCAAAGAAACACATCAGCAGTCCAATAGTCATAATCACTGTACCGATTTTACCAAAAATGTTGCTTGGGATTGTTATCTTCTGCTTGAAAAGGCACGCACCTGTTATTATCATTCCTACATCTAGGAAAATCAAAACTGCCACCAACCAAATCGGCAAAATTCCTACGATAGCAAAAGCGACCAAAGTTGAAATTTTGAGTAATTTATCAGCCAAAGGGTCTAGTACAATTCCGTATTGTGTAATTTGATGTGTCGTCCTTGCAATAATGCCGTCTAGCATATCAGTAAGGCTTGCAACCAAAAATATAATCATTGCTGCCAAGTGGTCTCGCCCTGGTATCAAGAAAAAACAAAGTAGCATTACAGGAACCAAAAACAGTCTTAGCAAAGTTAGTGCATTTGGAACATTCCAAAATTTATCTTTCATATTAACCATCCAAAAATAATTATACAATAATTATATCAATA
>DHMD01000051.1:0-14131 GCA_002405615.1 Christensenella sp. UBA4651
CTGGTAGGACGGTAACAGTCGGCGGTGCTACCGAAATAATGCAGATTTTGGGCAAGAGTGAAACTCTAATCCGCCTACAAACCGTGTTAAATAAACTATAAAAAATAAATTCAAAAAAATACGCAAAAAATCAATAAAAAATAATTGTAAATTGTGGAAAAAATAATAAAAAATTGCAAAAATAATTTTGTAAACACCTTTTATATGTGCAAAAACCACAAAAAAACGACCTAAAAACGGTCGTTTTTTTGCTTTTATTATTTTGTGATTGTTTTCTTGCTCTACAATATGCCCCAAATCATAGTAATAATCGTAACAACCGAGCCCAAGAAAATCGTGATATAGTAGAATAGATAATCTAAATTGTGAGGTTTGGAATACTCGTCAAATTCGCTATTCATCATAGTATACAGCGGTGTCCTGCTAGTCGTATCCGCCAAATGCTCAACTGGAATTGCGCCACTATCTAACTTTTGCTTCAAGTCCTGTGCAGCCGCCTGACTAAACAAAGTGAACATAAACAATTTATCATTAAAATTAATTTGTTCCGCCATAGGTGTACCCTTGGTGTCCTCGTAAAGTTTCTTGCAAAACGCCTCAAACCTACGAGTTTTTGCCGATTTGTAAAATTGCACAAACAAAGCCATAAGTAGAGCGAATACAACGGATAAAATTAGGAAACTAACAATCAGCCCTGCGACCCAGTTTGATGTGATAAAATTGGCGAAATTCTCCAACGCATCGCCAAACACCCAGCCATTTGCCCCCGCATATGAGATGTAAACCGAGCAGAAATTCGAGGTTGCGTGAATAATCATTGCAGGGAAAATGCTACGAGTAATCAAGGTAACGCTACCCAGAATCAACCCCACAACAAACGCGTATCCCGCCTGCGCAATGTTGAGATGTGCCAAGGCAAATAGTAGGGAAGAAAGCAGTAATGCTCTCATCAAACCATTTGATTTTGCGTTCGATAGTGTCATACCGCGGTGTGCGATTTCCTCTCCGAAGCCAGGGAGTAGGCTAGTACTCACGACTGAAATTAGGAACGCCAGCCAAACTGGCAAATTACTCACTTCTGCCGCGCCGCCACTAGCATTGTATCCAAATAACGTTAACAAAGTTGTCCAAAAACTAGACACAAAAATAATGAGAATATAAACCAAAATTCCCGTCAAAATGGAGAAAATTACCGTCTTGAAATCAACTTTTTTGAAAAAGAAATTGTCAGCTACTTGTCTAACTGTCTGTTTGGTCAGTGCCTTGTAGAGTAGAAACGGCAGCAGTGTAAGAGTCAGAATTTGAATACATACACTAAAAATCAAGTCGCTAATTATCGGGTCAATCCCGTTGAAAATTCCCGTACCCCACAGAATCCTAAATCCAATAAATAATAGGATACAAATAAAATAAACCAGTCCCGCATAAAAAATCTTTTTGTTTTCGATTACAAATTTCATATAACTCCAAATCCACCTAAAATACTAATTACCAAGCACGCAATGCCTACAAAGAGCGGCGCAATCCACATTTTCATTCGTGTTTTTTTGTCTAGCGTAGGCTCAGCCTCATACATAGGTCGCTCAATTTCGTCCGTTTTGTTGCCGAAGCATTTTTTGAGCAGTATATATAATAGATATACAAGCCCCGCAAATAGTATCAGTCCGCCGACACCCCATAGAACATCATACCACACAAAATTGTATTCCTCTGCGCTGAAATAGCCAATGATTAGAACCATTCCGTTGTTTACAAAGTGCATAATCACACTCAGCCACAAATTGCGTGTAAAATATACCACCAAGCCCAGCACAATTCCTAGCAGTAGGGTATACGGAATTTGTAGCAGATTCATATGCATCAGGCTAAAAAACAATGAACTCAAACCAACCGAAACAACCAATCCGTATTTGCGTAAACTATTGAGGATTACACCTCTAAACAAAGCCTCCTCGCAAATGGCGGGGAGTAGGGCAAATAGCACCAGTCCTAGAATCAAACTCCCTGCATTATCCATAGCGAATGGAAGTGAACCGCCATTATGTCCTGCTGATTGTAGTAGCGTCTGCCAACAGTTGATAATCGGGTTGAGCAGGAGTAACACCACTGCACTCAACACCGCCGCCCCAATATACGTCCACCACGGCGTACGCACTTTGAGTCCAGCGCCCGCAACAAAATTCGTCTTGCTCCGCCACGCAATGCACAACGCAACGACTAGGAAACTCAATTCCGTAAATGCGCTAGCCAAGGTCATAAAAACAGCATTACTGTTCAATGCATCCGCCTGTAAGCCATTCGCATTACAATAAATCACCCCAATCAGTGCAAACAGCAAGGAAACCACAATCGGCGCAATGATAGCCCATTCGCAGCCGATAATACCTTGCTTGTATCCAAATCTCTCTCTTTGCATAGTAACCTTTCTTATTTAATATATGCTATTATATCACAAAATTAGAGGCGATACAATTATTTAGTCGCAAAAAGTCGAATTATCTTGCCGATTAAACTTGCTTGCCAGTAGTTTTGCGAAATAATAAACGGCTACCAACACTAGAATTATTGCCATAATTGTCAGCACTAAATCAATGTAATTTTGAAATGCCCAGCAAAATAGCGTTACAAATCCGCTGCCCAAAAGGTTAGCAAAAATCAAAGTCAACACACTCGCCCAAAACCCTAAATTAAATAGACTGCACAATGCTCCCGCACTCCAAACTCCTGTAAAAGGTAGGGGAGTTGCGCAGAACAAAAAAATGAATATGCATTTGTGTAATGTGTGATTTTGCTTGCTGCTTTGTTTATGTGTGTACGGGGAAGGCGAGAAGCGAATTTCCGTATGAGTAGTACTCTGCATAGTATCATGCATAGTATCGTGCATAGTACTATGCGATTTTTTGCGTTTTTTGTCATTTTGCGAAGTCTTTTGCTTTTGTTTTCGGCTAAATCGCTCCAACTCTTCACTTGCCTTGCGGTCGAAGTAGTCAAAAAATTTGTGGCAAATTTTGATTTTTGAGAGCAATTTTTTGAGCGGCAAGAATATCAAAACTACAATAAAACACGCCGCAATTCCGCCAATTATACTCGCTACAGCACTGCTCCATAAATCCAAAGCATAGTCGCCCCATAGTGCTGTACTCATTCCGATAGGCATAGCGCCTCGCAATTCGAGTATCGGCATAGTCGCCAACAAAATCGTTACCAAAAATACAATTATACTACTCATCTCATCTGCCGCCCCTTTAATATTCCTTTTATTATTTTATTGGTTGACTATCGGCTTTATGACAGCGACAAATAATAGCGATTAATCAAATAGTATTAAATAGTGTTTTTTCTTTTATAAATTTTTCACAAAAACCCCACATCCAGCATAAAAAAGATAGTTGGAGGTGGGTATGCTCTTTTCACAAGAATTAGAACTTGCTTATTCTGAATTTGAGGCGGCGGGGGCAGAAAAAATCGAAATTGGCAAAACTGTACTCGGCAACCCGATTTACGCTTTTGCAGTGGGTCGTGGCGACCCAAAAATCATCGTTCAGTACGCCATTCACGCAAGGGAATTTATTACATACTATCTAGCTTATCGCCAGTTATTAGACACAGCCAAAACGCTCCCGTACGGCAGCGGCACCGTCTACTTTATCCCAGCGGTAAATATTGACGGAATTACCCTAATTTTGGACGGGATAAATTCCATTCCGTATGAGTACCGTCCGCTACTAAACTCTCTTTGTCCAGACGGCGATTTTAGTTTGTTCAAGGCAAACATTCGAGGCGTTGACCTCAATGTGAATTTTGACGCAATGTGGGGAACGGGTAGTCAAAATATTCTCACCCCAGCGACTGCAAACTTTATAGGTTACACCCCAAATAGCGAGCCCGAAACTCGAGCCTTGGTCGATTTTACTCGCAAAATTCGCCCCCACCTAACAGTTAGTTATCACTCAAAAGGCGAGGTAATTTATTACGATTTTCACCAGCCTCTTTCCATTCGCTCCTCTCATCGCAAAATCGCCCGAGTTGCCAGCAAATCCACCTCGTACCCAATTCGCAAAACAGGCAACAGCGCAGGGGGCTACAAAGATTGGTGCATATCCGCTCTAAAAATTCCCGCCCTAACAATCGAAGTAGGTGAGGACACGCTTACGCACCCGATATTGCCTATAAACTTGCCCGCCATTTATCAAAAAAATGCCAAAGTCATTATTAATTTGCTTGATTATTTGAGAGTAATTTTGTATAATAATGACAAAATCAAAATCTAATCGGGGTGGAAAATGGTCGAACGCCAAAAATTTATGCAAATTGCCCTCGCAGAAGCACGCAAAGCGTACGCTATTGACGAAGTGCCAATTGGCGCTATTGTGGTGCGAAATGGCGAGGTAATTGCCAAGGCTCACAACACAAAAAACAAGCACAACAACGCACTGCTTCACGCAGAAATTGAGGCACTGCGCAAAGCGCAAAAAAAACTAGATGACTGGCATTTGAATGATTGCGACCTTTATGTAACGCTAGAACCCTGCCCAATGTGTGCGGGAGCGTGTATAAACACACGAATTAGAGCGATTTATTTTGGAGCGTACGACCCAAAGGCGGGCTGTTGCGGCAGTCTGTACAACTTGCCCGAAGATAGGAGATTTAATCACCGTCCAGAGGTAGTAGGCGGTGTGTGTGAGGAGGAGTGTGCGGGCATTTTGTCGCAATTCTTCCGCGAGAAACGCAAGAACAAAGAAAAAGAATAGGGGAGAGAAGATATGGCGATTTTGAGTATGCAAGAGGAAAAGAAAATTGAGAGCGATTGGGCTGATTTGGACGAAGTTTTTGGACTAAAAAGGGAGTCAATCGACAGTGATGTGGCAGTAATTGTGTTAAAAATTCATGAACCCGCTTTTGGCTCGGACAAGCGTAGTTTTGACTACCGAATTTGTGGCAAAACTATGACAGAATGGGTATGTATGGCGTGTGCCGAGTGTCCGATTTTTGAGATAGAAACCACCGCGGATAGAGATTTGTTGGATACTATTCGTCCGCACCTCAGCGACAAAAAGTACACCGCCGTATTGTATGCCGATACCCCACTATTAGAGCGAAAAACTTTCCTAGGGATACTGGACTATGTCAAGCAAAAGCGTATGAATGTATGTAAACTCGATCGTGGCTATATTTTTGTAACCGAATATTTGCGAACCGCCGAGAGAATATATAGCAGCATAAATGCAAACCTAGATATCAAGGACGACTTTTTGCGAGTATTTGATATGGACACTTTTGCCCACGCTCAACAAGTGCTCAAAAATAGGGTTCTCGCATTTCATCTCGCTCACGGGGTGGAAATTCTCGATATGGCTAGCACAAATATTGACGCCGATGTGATGATTGCACAAAACACAGTGATTTATCCAAACAATACGATTATGGGTCATTCGGTAATAGGCGAGGATACCCTTCTGTTCCCGGGCAACACCGTAATCAATAGCCAAATCGGCAATAATTGCAAAATTTATAATAGTGTAATAGAACGCAGCAAAATTAGAGATAATAGTAATATTGAGCCATTTAGTTTTATCCAAAATGGTGAGGTAAAGTAGAGGTAACAAATTATGAGAATGATAGTAGGATTGGGAAATATTGGTGCGGAGTACGACAACACACCACACAACGCAGGCTTTATGGCGGTGGACGAAATTGCCAAAGAATTGGGCGTAGAGTTCAAGAAGAAGCGTAAAAACGGGCTGGTAATCGCTACCGAATTTGAGGGGAATGATATACTCCTCGTCAAACCGCTAACATTTATGAATAATAGCGGGGATTGCGTATTCGCTTTGGCAAAGAAATTTCACATCGCCCCAAAAGATATTTGTGTAATTTTGGACGATGTCGAACTAACAATCGGACTGGCTCGTATGCGTACGGTCGGTTCTGCTGGTACGCACAACGGGCTTCGTTCGGTAACCACAAGGCTCGGTACTACCGAATTTTGCCGTATCCGTATTGGGGTGGACACGCCTAATAGAAAGGGCGATTTGGCGGACTTCGTACTCAAAAAGTTCAAGCCAGATGACCTTAGTTTCTTGGCCGTTGGCGTAGAAAAAGCGGTCAAATTTGCCTACGCCTTTATGCGAGGGCAAGAGGTGGCAGACACAAACTAAACTTTTTGCAGGTATCAAATGAAAATAACTGAATTGCTCTCGCCTTCGGGCAAAATTTCTGAGATTACGACCGATTTGCGCTCACTCAAAAAAGTGAGCGTTTTTGGCTTGAATTTGGGCGAACGAGTTATGCTCGCTAACCTTACACCAGATTTTCTCTGCTATGTAACCGACACACGAGAAAATGCGGAAATTATCCAAAAGGACTTGATTTCACAGGGGCGTAAATCCGCTTTGCTCTGTGACGCAAATGACGATTTTACATACCACCTAATGGAATTTGGTAACGCAAATATCAATCTCCAAGCAAGGCTTAATGACATAGTCTTTGGTCGGGTGGACGCCTGTGTAATCACTGCTGAAATGCTAGCGGCACTTTTCCCTACAAAGGAGTGGTTTACATCTAGTGCGATGACAATCGAGGCAGGGCAAAACTACGACATTAGCGACCTTTTGCGTAGCTTGATTGCCCGTGGTTATACTCGTGTCGAGTCAGTCGAGAGCGTGGGGCAGTGTGCAATGCGTGGCGATGTTCTCGATATTTTCCCAATCAATAGCGAGTTGCCATATAGGCTGCACTTTTTCGATACCGAAATCGAGAAAATCACCTCGTTCAATATCCTCACGCAGTACTCAATCAAGGAAGAGAAAGAGGTGTTTGTTTGTCCAAATGCCTTTGTTTTGCCTGACGACAATCTCCAAGCGCTCAAATCGACTCTTTCACAGCAATTTACCTCGAATAGAGCTCGAATGGCAAAGGCAAAAAATCCCGAAGAATACCTAATGTATTTGACGAACCTAAATATAGCGAGCGACAATTTATCCTCGTCCATTCCTCGCTCTGCGTGGCATTATTTGTCCGCCTTTTTGCCAACCAGTTTTTTGGTGGATTTGCTCCCAAGTAACGCCTGCGTAGTCATCGACCAACCTAAACAATGCGTAGAGGTAATTAATGAGTACCTCGACCGAGTTGAGAGGGGAATTGATGAGGGAATTAGCACAGGGCAACTCGTACCCTTGCACAAGAATTTGATAACCAAATTTGACCAAATTACGGCAAAATTAGCAGACAAGACTTGTTTGAGTTTCCAGTCAATTATTACGCAAAACAAATTTTTTGCACCTCTCAAAGTCTACTCGCTCACCACCTTGCCAATGGTCAAAATGGGGGACGATTATCAGACTTTTGCGAATAGTTTGCTCGAATTTACAGACAAAGACTATACGGTCGTCCTGGCCCTAAATGATTCCGCCAGTGTAGAAGAATGTTATAATAAACTCAATCGCAAGGTGCCAGTCGAAAAAATCGCTCGTGTTTTGGACGCAATTTCTGGGCGAGTAAATATCCTAGTCGACCCGCTCTATATGGGGGCGTGTTTTGCCGATGACAAATTGTTGATTTTGGGAAGTAATGAGAGCCGCTTCGTCCGCAAAAAGGACAAGACGTGGCAGAAGCAAATGGTCAAAGTTACTGACCGCTTTACCTTACCCGAGGTCGGCGAGTATGTGGTGCACGCAACTCACGGAATTGGTGTGTGCGAGGGGGTTACTCAACTCACTATCGGCACTGCCAAGCGTGATTATGTAGTCGTAAGTTATCAAAACAACGACAAAGTTTATGTGCCAACCGAACAGTTAGATATGCTGGGGCGTTATATCGGTGGCGACAAAACCCCCAAATTAAGCACAATCGGCACAAATACTTTCGAAAAAGCCAAGCAGCGAGTGCGAGAAAGTGTCAAGGAGTTGGCTTTTGACCTGCTAGCCCTTTATCGAGAGCGAGAGAATAGCAAGGGCGAAATTATGAAGGTCGATGACAGCACAATGCAGGAGTTTGAGGCAAGTTTCGGGTATACTCCGACCCCAGACCAAGAGCATGCTTTTGAGGACGTTTATCGTGACTTGGCTAGTGGCAAAATTATGGATAGGCTAGTCGTAGGCGATGTGGGCTTCGGCAAAACCGAGGTGGCAATTCGAGCGAGTTTTGTGGCGGCAATGAGCGGGTATCAGGTCGCAGTAATTGTGCCAACCACCATTTTGAGCGAGCAGCATTATAATAACTTTTCCGCTAGGCTCAAAAACTACGGGATTGAGGTGCGTTGCCTCAACCGTTTCAAGACGCCAAACGAGCAAAAGAAAATTCTCAACGACCTAAAAAGTGGCAAGATAAATATCATTATCGGCACTCACAGATTGTTGAGTGATGATGTCGTTTTTGATAACCTTGGGCTGCTGACTCTCGATGAGGAGCAGAGGTTCGGCGTGGGGGATAAGGAAAAACTCAAAAACGCCAAGAAAAATGTTCACGTTCTCACACTCACCGCAACCCCAATTCCAAGGACGCTGCACATTTCCCTTGTGGGCATTCGTGATATTAGCACGATTGAAACGCCGCCTCTCGACCGTTTGCCTGTACAAACCGTAGTGTCGCAGTTTAGTTACAGCCTCGCTACCACCGCAATCAATCGAGAGTTATCTCGGCATGGGCAAGTGCTGGTAGTCTACCCTAGAATTGAAAATATTGAGGTTTTTGCGAATAGTTTGCACGCAGCGTTGGGCGAAAATGTCCGAATTGGTATCGCCCATGGCAGAATGGAAAAATCAAAAATCGAGGACACAATTTTAGCGCTTTATCAAGGGGGAATTGATGTTTTGGTGGCGACTACCCTAATTGAGAATGGTATCGACCTGCCGAACGCAAACACGCTCTTTGTGGTTGAGGCGGACAAACTCGGGCTTTCTCAACTCTATCAGTTGCGTGGTAGAGTCGGTAGGAGCGACAAACTCGCTTGGGCATATTTTACCTATATGGACGAGGGCAAACTCAACCAAACCGCCTACGAGCGTTTGTCCGTACTTATGCAGTTTACCTCCTTGGGTAGCGGGTTCAAGATTGCTATGCGTGATTTGGAACTCCGAGGTGCTGGCAATATTCTCGGTGCGGAGCAACACGGGCAAATGGAAAAAGTCGGCTATGATATGTACTGCAAACTCCTAGACAGTAGTATCGCCGCCGCAAAAGGCGAGCCTAAGCCTGAATTTAAGCCCGTCAAAATCGAGGTTGATATTGATGCCTTTGTACCGCAAAGTTTCGAAACAGACCAAGTCAAGCGTATGGAAATTTATAGTGCAATCGCAAGTATTTCAAATTCCAGTGATGCTCACGATGTCGCTCTAAAAATTGAGGACCAATACGGCTCATTGCCTAAACCTATTGACGGACTAATCAAGGTCGCAACGCTCAAAGCGAAATGTCAGGTTCTAGGGATAGAGCGTGCGAGTGTTACCAAATTAAAGTCTAGCCTCTATGTGCCTAGCACCGCCGTAAATCTTCTAGACAGGGTTGGTTTAGTGGGTGATTCGCAATTTACCGTTTACAAAAAGGACAGTATGGTAATAATCTCTCATAATAACCAAAATTTGGATTCAAAGCAGATTTGGAACACAATTTTTGATTATTTAGATAAGTTACTCGCAAAAGTTCCCTAAAAAAGATTGCCAAAGTGTGATTTTTGTGTTAAAATGTGCTTGCTAAAATTTATATTGGAGAGAGTATCGTGGCTAAAAAAATTAGTTTTTTCAAATTCTTTGGGTTGGCGCTATGCGTTTTGGCTGTGCCTGTGTTCGCTGGTTGTAGTCTTGTTACAACCAATATGGACAAGTATTTGGCGGAAACAGTCGCTAGTTATGACAACGGCAGAATTATAGTCAACCGTGAGGAATTACTTATCACATATAACTACATCGGTAATAGCAGATTTGACAACCAGTCGACTGTAACCGAGGACGGCATTAGGAACACTATTGACCTAGAATTAAAACGCAAGTTGCTAGTTGACTTTTTGACATCGGACGAGGCGGATATGGTTTCTGCTCGTGAGGAACAAGGGGTAGAAAAGATTGCCTTGTCAACTTACCAGTACAACGAGATTTGGCAAAATGTATACGACTATGTCAATAGTTCTGTAAAATCATTAGAAACCGAACTTCGCACCGCTGACGGCATTTCGTCTAGTAGTGATGAGGAGGAGAGCAGTACTTACACCAAGTACGAGGATGCCTCTTATGACAAGCAGTATACTTTGGTTCAGGATTTTACAACTGGCAAGTATTCACTCAAAAAGGTAAAGGAGGACACTCCTACCGCTAGCAAGTCAATCGCTCTATACACAGACGATGAGGCTGAGGGAAAGTCTTTCTCCGAATTGGCTGAATTGGCATACGAGAGATTTAGAGAAAACTACTGGCACTGGACTGACAGTAAGGTATTAGACTCAAACAACAAGGCAGAGAAAAGTTACAGCGATGAGGCTTGGTCAAAGTTTATCAACAACTTGTTGCGTAACGAGAGTCAGCGTAACCTTACCAAGACCAATGCTGACGCATTCTTGCGTAATGTACAAATGATTTACAAGCTTTATTATCAGAACGAAGTTCTCACTGCTTTCCAAGAGAAATATACTGACGAAAATATCACAATTTCAAACAAAGAAGTAGCAGACAAGTACAGGGAATTGTACAGAGCGCAACAAGACAAATATGCCGACAATCCTAGCGCTTTTGATTCTGCTGTGTCTACTGGTGCGGGCGATGTGTACTATATGAAGGACGCAAACAAGTATATGAAGGTCAACCACATTTTGATTAAATTTAGTGATGACCAAAACGACCGTATCAAGGCAGAACTCACCAAACTCCAAAACAGCGAGATTGATGAGGCAACTTACAAGGCAAATGTCGCTAGTATCAAGGCTGAAACTATGGGTTACAACCGAGAAACAGGCAAAGATGTATCCCTAAATGAGATTTATAACGAAATTATGAGAGTAGGTACTTTGGGTAGTGCTAGTGATAAAATCGCAGCATTCGGTAACCTAATGCACATTTATTCACAAGATGACAATACAATCGGTGCAGAGGCGTGCTACTATATTCCAACCGACACATCAATTACTGACGCAATGCAAGCCTCATTTGCTGACGCTAGCCGTGAACTGTACAACAGCGGTAAGGGCAAAGTCGGCGATATGACCACTCAATGGGTAGAAACATCGTACGGATACCACATCATTATGTATACAGGTTTGCCTACAAATGTTGACGGTACGAGCCAAAATACCGAGGCAATTCTGTTGCAACTCGACTCATACAGACTCAATCCGCTCTACAACAAGACAATGCTAGATAAGGTAATCGAGAAAGTAACCACTCAAAGTTACTCTGATTACGAAACTTCTTTGCTTGACTACCTTATGGGTGGCAAGACAATCGTTTACTACGATGACTCTTTCAAAGATTTGTATTCATAAAATTGAAAGCACTCGCTTTGCGGGTGTTTTTGTTTTGCTAAATTTTTATAGACAAATGCCTTTTTTTGTGCTAAAATTAATAAAAAAATAGGAGTAAATTTATGAAAGGTATGCTAATTACTTTTGAAGGTGGCGAGGGTGCAGGCAAAACTACGCACGCCGAATTGTTCAAGAACTATCTAAACGAGAGGGGATTGTCATTTTTTGCTACTCGTGAGCCAGGAGGTACTGACTTTTCTGAGGCAGTGCGTGCCTTGACCAAGGATATCCGTTACCAAGACAAGAGTCCAGTCGCTGAATTGATGCTATTTGAGTCGGCGAGAGCGGACATAGTCGCAAAACGCATTATCCCAGCACTCCAAGAGGGCAAAATCGTTCTAATGGATAGGTTCTACGACTCGACTACTGTTTACCAGAGCTTCGGTCGTGGGCTAAACCGCAAGGAGGTTGAGGCGATGAATGCTATCGCTGCCCAAGGTCTTGTGCCTGACTTGACTATCTATCTGCGAGTGTCCCAAGAGGAGGCGTTTTCTCGCAAAGGCGGAGTTGACCAAAAGGACGCTATTGAGCGTAGCGGGTACGACTTTCACGAGAGAATACGCAAGGGCTTTGACATAATCGCAAAAGAAAATAAACACAGGTTCTTGGTAGTCGATGCTAGCCAGCCAATCAAGCAGGTTTTTGACCAAATCACCGCTGCCTTTGAGAAAAAATATAACCAAAAATTGAAGAAGGAAAAATAATTGAAAAAAAGTCTACTAGATTTTCAATCCAGCGCAGTCTATCGTGATGCAGTCAATAGGACTATTGCGCAGAGTATAATGCTAATTTCTGCGGACAAGTACGCTCTCACGAATTTTGCCGAGTATTTGGCACTAACCCTAATGTGTGAGGGCGAGAGTAAACCTTGTATGCAGTGTGCCGAATGCCACAAAATTCTGCACCACAACCACGTGGATGTGCAGTATTATCCCAAGACTAACAAGACAATAAATTCTAGCGAGATTGCCGATTTGTTAGATGCGTGTTTTCAGGCACCGTATTCTGCTGACCGCAAAATATTTGTCCTAAATGACGCAAATAGTATTGACGCAGGTATGCAAAATAAATTGCTCAAAACGCTTGAAGAACCGCCCAAAGACACCTATTTTATCTTGCTCGTAACCGAGGACAACAATATTTTGCCGACTATCAAGTCGAGGTGTCGCAAGTGGCACTTGCCGCAAATCTGTGCCGAGGAGATTGAAGACGAATTAAAAAAACTCAATATCGACCCCAAAACTCAATTAGAGGTGGTGGAATATAGCGGCGGGAATTGTAGCCTCGCTCTCCGTTATGCGCAGTCGGACGGTTTTGGGACTATGGTCAAGTTTGTGCAAGATTTGCTCACAAACTTCCGCCGCTCTAGTCAAATGCTGGATTATGCGTCAAAAATGTACAAATTCAACGATGATTTTGAGGAATTTCTGACTATTTTTCTCAAAAACTGTAATGACGCAGTCAACTTTTTGACCGGTCAAAAAGTAACTAATTCGCTAGCACAAACCATTGCTCGTGATTTTAGTGTGGACGCAATCGTGGGTATGGTGTCTGCGTGCAGAGGCTTTGTCGAGAAACGCCAGCGAAATTGCAACTTTAATACAATAGTCGACTCATTTCTATTTATGATTTTGGAGGTAAGGCACAAATGGCCTATCTAGTTTTTGCTCGTCTAAACGATTCTCATGTTATCCAAGTTGGTAGCAGTATCGAGGCAAAAAAAGGCGACAAAGTTATATTAAATATTGACGGGATTTTGGAGTTTGCTGTGGTAGAACGCAGTACGCAGAGTGAAAGCGAAATACCTGCAAATTCGCTAGTCCGTATCGCAACAGCCGCCGATATAGAGCAAAATACTCGCAACGCAGATTTTCAGCCGCAGGACAAAAAAACTGTTCTTGACTTTGTAAACAAATACAACCTTTCGCTCAAACTCGTATCAGTTTTACGCTCTTTTGACAACAAAAAGTTGCTAGTGATGTACACAGCAAACGACCGAGTAGATTTCCGTCAGCTAGTGCGTGATTTGGCTACAAGTTTCAGAATGCGTATAGAGATGCGCCAAATCAGCGAGCGAGAAGAAGCGTGCTTTTGTGGTGGTTGTGGCGTTTGTGGACAACCGATTTGTTGCCGCAGATTTCTCACTCAACCCAAGCAAACTACTATCAAAATGGCAAAAGTGCAGGGTAGTGCCTTGACCCCCAACAAAATCAACGGTCTGTGTGGTAAGTTAATGTGTTGTCTGCAATACGAATACAACCAGTATCAGGAGATTTTGGCTACTATGCCGCCGATTGGCTCAAAAGTAAGTACCCCTAACGGCGATGGCGTGGTGGAGTACAATGACTGTTTGCGTGAGATGGTTGCAGTTAGACTACCAGAGGAGGAAGGGGTGCAAAAATTCCCGCTCGCCGATGTCAAGGTCTTGGAGGCGAAAGAGAAGGGGGAAGATGATGAGTAAAGTCTACTTAGTCGGCACTCCCATAGGCAATCTCGGGGATATAACCTTGCGTGCGCTCGAAGTGCTGCGTTCTGTTGACTACATCGCCTGCGAGGACACACGTCACAGCAGTATATTGCTAAACCATTACGAAATCAACAAACCCACATTCAGTTATCACAAAT
>DHMD01000051.1:14190-14321 GCA_002405615.1 Christensenella sp. UBA4651
AAAAAACCGCCGCAAGCAAGATTATTAGCCTTGTAGAGAGCGGTAAATCGGTAGCAGTAATTAGCGATGCTGGTATGCCGAGCATTAGCGACCCGGGCTTTGTGCTGGTCGATGAACTGGTCAGCAAAAAC
>DHMD01000051.1:14362-49880 GCA_002405615.1 Christensenella sp. UBA4651
GTGGTCAGCAAAAACCTGCCCTTTGAAGTAATCCCAGGAGCAAGTGCTGTGCCGACCGCATTAGTTGGTAGCGGACTAAATACCCAAAATTTCGTTTTTGGAGGGTTCTTGCCTGATAAGAAAACGGATAGAGTGAACCTGCTCAACAAATTTGCCGCCGCCGAATGCACTATCATTCTGTACTCCGCTGACCACGATTTGACCAAGGATTTGGCTGATTGCGCTAGCGTGTTGGGGCATAGGCGAGTAGTCGTTGCCAACGATTTGACCAAAAAATTCGAAACCTATTACCGAGGTTTTCTCGACCAAATAAAAATTGATAACCCTCGTGGCGAATTTGTCATCTTGATTGAGGGCAAAGCTGCCATTAGCGGACTAAACGACCTAACTGTCGAGGAGCATATCCAGCATTATATTGACGCAGGGGTAGGGCGAATGGAAGCACTCAAACTTGTGGCGAAAGACCGTGGCGTCAGCAAAAGCGTAATCTACGCCCAAGCCCAAGAAAACAAAGCGTAAAAATGAACCTAAAAATAGTTAAAAATTAGATAGAAATTCAAAATAAACAAGAAAAAAGTGCATTTTTTGCACTTTTTTCTTGTTTTTTACTTGACTTTATGCTCGGCTGCTGTGGCACGCAAGGTAAACTACTTGTACTTCGCTACTCAACTCGTGTACCAATTCCATAGCGTTTTTCATCTTTTTGTCATCGAGGTTGTAGAATGGGTCGTCCAAAATCAGTGGCGGCATATCGCCGTCAAATAGAACCTTGACGAGAGCCAGTCGCAAACATAATTCAATTACATCACGGATACCTTGACTAAAATATTTGGTGTCCTTTTTTGCCCCTTGTGTCTCAATCAGTACATTGAGGTCGGTGTCAATCGATACGCCGTCAAATTTCTCGCCCAACAGTTTGTCAGAAAATTCTCCAAAGGCACCACAGAGTGGGGCAAGGTACTTGCTAGTCAAATTGTCCTTTGCCTCTAATAGCATTTCTCTGGTCAACTTGATAATTTCCCACCTCTCATTTGCTTCAGCCAACTGCTCGTCGAGTTCCGCCACTTTGTTTGTGTAAAATTCCAAAGTGTCAGCCGACCTTGATAGAGAATAGATTTGCGACTTGATTTTGTTTTGCTGTTCCGCAAATTCGTCTTTGCGACTTTCTTGCTCCACAATTTGCTTTCGCAAAACATCGGTATCCATATTGACCGAGGCATTAGATTCCTCGTCCTCAGGAATTTGTTGCTTATCTCTAAACTCCTCAATCTTCTTTTGCTTGTCTTCAATATCCTTGCTCGCAAAAGCCAACTCCCTGCATTTGCCCGTCAAATCGTGATAACACTGCGTAAAATCATCAGTTTTGTCAAAATATGTCGCATAGTACTCGGTCAAAACATCGTGATTTTTTTGCACTTCCTTGATTAACTCGTCTTTTTGCTCTGCAATTTGCTCGCCGTTCTGCTGTAATTCAGCCAGTTGCTGCTTCTTGTACCTAATATTGTAAATTGCGTCCTCAAAGTGGCTCGCATCTTCGCCGTATTTGGTTACGAATCTTTCCAACCGCTCAATTAAATCATTCCGTTCTCCAACAGGGTAGTACCCAACTACATTAATTAGGTTTTCTGGTTTTTTGAGAATGTGGTATAGCCCAACTCCGATAGCTACTAGCCCTACGACAAGCCCCGCAATTCCGATAATCAGCCTAGATTGTACAAAGCCAAAAATTACTGCCAAAACAAGTATAATTCCGCCCAAAGCCGCCGCAATTATCCCAGATGGCTTGGTGCTCTTTGGCTTCTGATTGATTGCCTTGATACCGTCCTCGTCTGGCATACTCCTGAGGCGTTTGAGGAGGTCGCTAGCGTGTGTTAGCTCCTCATCAGTAGGCACTCCCACCGCAAAATACCCTTTGAGTTCAGCCATTTTTTGCGATTGGCTATTGGTCTCAAAAGTCTCTAACTTGAGCCTCAACTGCTCGTATTTTCGCTGAATTTCATCTAGTCTAATTAGGTCATCTTTGGTAGGCGGGGTAGCCCCAAAAGATTGCAGAATTTCGGCGTGCTTTTGCTTTGCCTTTTCATAATCTTGCACCAAATTTTGATAGTACTCACGCATACCTTGTTTTGCCTTTTGCTCGTTTATTCTGTCTTGTGTTTCACGCAAAACCTTGATTTGTTGCTCAATAATTTCAGATTGTGTGTTTATTTCCGTCATTTTTTGCGACAAAACTTTGATTTCTTGGGCAGCGGCGCTCGCTTCGGCGATTTTCTGCCTTGCGTCCACTTGTTCCATTTCGAGGTTGTATATCTTGCCACCCTTGCCTTTGAGTAGGCGATAACTGGTCTGTTTTTCTAGCAGTTTTTTGTCTACCGCACTCAATTCAAAATTTGAGTCGTTTTGCAGCAGTTTGCCGAGCCGAGCCTTGATACTCTCGTTGCTAGCCGTACTAAATACGCCTTGTTCCACAAAAGTCGAACGCATAAAAGTATCCGCATTGATACCCAACTTGTTCTCTACAAAATTTTCGTCCTCAATTTCTTGGTTGGTTTTTAGGTCGTAGAATTTGACCTTGTCCTTTGACTTTGTTTCCCCGAAAGTACGCTCCACACGATAGGGTAGTCCATCGAGAGTAAATTCTAGCCAGCCTCCGAAACTGCCGCCTTGCCAAGGGGTGTATTTCGCCCTCTCGTTTTGGTCAAGGTCGTGTTTTGTGGTGCTAGGCAGACCAAACAACATCGACTTGATAAAACTAGCAAAAGTACTCTTGCCCCAGCCATTTTCCTGCAAAATGATATTCAAACCATTGTTAAAATCGTAACTAAACTCGTGCAGTTTGCCGTAGTTCTGTACATAACAACGCAGCAATTTCATCAGTCCACCTCCTCGCCATTTAGTGCTTTTAGCCCGAGCATAATGACCTCGTTTTGCTTCTCTACTGGCAAACTACTGTTTCGCACCGTACGCACAAATTCACCCGCCAGCGATACATCTTTTTCTAACGCTTCCAAATCAAGCTTTGGCTGCGTCTTGTCCTTGTAGGTAAAATAATAGAACTTGCTCTGTGCGTCCATAGTCGCCATATTTAGGTATTTGTGCGTGCCTTCGTCATATTCGCCGACAAAAATCACCCGAACAAAATCTTTCGCTGGAATGGGGGAGAGCTTCTCCGCCACCATTTGCATTAAATCTTGCGTTGTGCGACAATTTGTAATGTCGACCTCGACTTCGTGTAACTCACGCTTTCCAAAAGGCACAAATTCAATACTCATTCCAGACGGCTCTAAATCTAGTACCACAAAGCCCTTTTTGCCACACTCATCAAAGCCACGCCCCTCCAAGCACCCCGAATATGCATAAGTGCAACGGGCATCAATTTTGCCTGTGCGGTATGAGTGGATATGCCCCAAAGCCAGATAATCGATATTTTTATTCTTTAATGCGTCAAAATTAACCGTATCTGGGGTCGTATAATCGTTACCGTGAGTTTCGCCTCCGTGCAGCATAACAATGTTAAATTCTTGCGGATCAAGGCTCAATTTATCATACAACTGCTTGTTGTTTTCGCCCAAAATCGCCCCAGTCAAAATTGCTCCGTTTAGGTTATAACTCGTCCAGTCATTCCCAAATGTATGCAAGTTAGTTGGCAAATCTGCTCCGTCTAGTAGCAAACTATCCTCATCGTGGTTGCCGCATAAGTAGTAAAAATCAATGCTATTGTGGCTATTCACAATGTCTAATAGAATATTGCGAGTCTTGACATCGGCATACGAGGTGTCGAGCAGGTCGCCCGCAATCAAAATACTATTAATATTGTTATTTTGCGCATAGTTTACCATATCCCCAAAGGTTTTGAGCAATTCTTCTTTCCTTTGGTTCGACTGCTCCATAGAGAGGTGAGTACGCATACTCGCCCCCAAATGTATGTCTGCACAATGAATAATTTTCATTGATTAGTCTCCTTTTCCAATGTGGTCTTGTAATCTCAAAATCGACAGTGTTACCACTAGGTCAATTTTCTTCTGCAATGATTCACGCTCCTCGGATAGAGTCGTGCGGTTGATACCAATGTTAATCAGCGAGCAAATCATTATGCTAAAAAGTATCTCTCTGCGTATCGCAATTTCCTCTTTGATTTGCGGGGTAACATCAATCCCCATAGATTCTACTCTCTCAACTAGCAAAGTATTGAGTTTGTAACTAAATTGGTCAAAGGTTTCTGCAATAATGTCTGGTACGCCCAAAGTCAAATTGTTGCTAATCTTTTCAAAAAATGAATGCTCAAATGAACTAAGGTGAGTGAGGTAATCAAACACCTGCATCACGATAGTTTGAATATCTTGTGAACAGGAATAAATATTGAGCAAATCTTGCTCCAACCTATCGGTGTAACTCTTTACACTGGTCAAAAAAGCGTCCTCTTTGTCGCTAAAATATAGGTAAAAACTACCACGGGAAATATCTGCCTCATCAGCAAGTTCTTTCACCGAAATGTCAGAATATTCACGAGTCGCAAATTGCCTCGTCATCGCTTTGACAATCGAATTTTTGCGGTCTGTTTTTAACTTTTCAAATTGTTGTGTTGGCATTGTATCCTCCTTAAATAGTAATTATAGAAAAATTATACCAAATTTTTGACACCGTGTCTAGTGTTTTGTGCCTTTTTCTCTGCGGCTCTGTTATGTTGTATTGTAAACAAAAAACCTACCCCGAGTAGGGGTAGGCAGTAATTAAAATAAAGGATAGAAATTACTTAAAGAAACGCTTGATTTCGATTTCCGCAGTTTCTGGTGCATCACTACCGTGGATAAGGTTCTCACGGTCGTTGCAAGAGTAGTCGCCACGAATTGTCCCAGCAGGTGCGTCCAAATACTTTGTAGGCCCCATAAAGTTACGCATACCTTTGATAACATGCTCGCCCTCAACAATCATACCTACAACAGGGCCACTGGTCATATATTCCTCAACCTCAGGGTAAAAAGGACGGTCAGTAATGTGAGCGTAATGCTCCGCACACAACTCCTTTGTCAATGTAAACATCTTCAAATCAACGATTTTGAACCCCTTTTTCTCAATACGCCCAATAATTTCGCCAATCAACCCTCTACGGACAGCGTCTGGCTTGAGCATTATATAAGTTCTCTCTAATTCCATAATAACCTCACAAATAATAAAATTAATGCACATAGTTTACCATAAACAGTTTTTACTGTCAATAATTTGACGCAAATTCTCTCCACTAGGGGCTACGAAGCAGTGGACAGGAAGACAAGAGGAGAAAAATTCTTTACCCAAAAAAGTAAACAAGCCTGCCTACGAACTCAAAACAAAAAGCCCGTTCCTCTCTTTTATTTTACCCGCATAGTCAACATTTCAGTCAAACTACTTGCAATATGCCGCAAAATAGGGTATAATATCCCCATAATTTTAGGAGATAATCGGATATGAAAGAAGATTTGACAATGACAGATTTGGTCGCTTTGTGCAAAAATAGAGGTTTCGTTTTTGCCAGCAGCGAAATTTACGGCGGACTCAGCAACTCTTGGGACTACGGCCCATTAGGTGTTGAATTAAAGAATAATTTAAAGGCCGCTTGGTGGAAGCGATTTGTGCAAGAAGAACCTCACAATGTGGGGCTAGATAGCGCTATCATTATGAACCCCAAAGTTTGGAAAGCCAGCGGACACCTTGACGGTTTTAGCGACCCACTCATCGACTGCAAGAATTGTAAGACTCGCCACCGTGCCGACAAACTCATCGAGGAGTGGCTATATAACAAGGAATTGAAGGGCGAAAGGGTCGAGGTTGGCAGTGTAGAGGCTATGAGCGATGACGAATTGCAGGCTTTTATTGCCGACAACAAAATCGTTTGCCCAAATTGTGGCAAGTGTGATTTTACCCCAATTCGCAAGTTTAACCTAATGTTCAAGACCTTTATCGGTGTAACAGAGGACAATGTAAACACAGTTTACTTGCGTCCCGAAACTGCTGGTGGTATTTTCGTTAATTTCAAGAATGTGCAGCGTGCTACCCGCAGCAAAATGCCAATGGGTGTTTGCCAAATCGGTAAAGCTTTCCGTAACGAAATCACCCCAGGTAATTTTATCTTCCGTATGCGTGAGTTCGAGCAAATGGAAATGGAGTTTTTCTGCCACCCTAGCACCGCTCAATCTTGGCACGAGTACTACCGCAAGGAATGCTATAATTTCTTGTTGAGTTTGGGAATTAACGCCGATATGTTGCGTTTGAGAGACCACAGTCCTGAGGAATTGTGTTTCTATTCCGCCGCAACAACAGACATTGAGTTCAAGTTCCCATTTGGCTGGGGTGAGTTGTGGGGAATTGCCAACCGTACAAATTACGACCTAACCCAGCACCAAACAGTGAGTGGGGAAGATATGAGTTATACCGACCCATTTACCAACGAAAATTATATCCCTTATGTGGTTGAGCCAAGTGTCGGCGTAGACAGAATGTTTTTGGCAGTGTTGTGCAGTGCTTATCGTGAGGAGAAACTTGCTGATGATGACACTCGTGTAGTGCTAGGTTTTGACCCGAAAATCGCACCTATCAAGGTAGCGGTGTTGCCGTTGAGCAAGAAATTGGAGGAGTCAGCTTATGACCTCTACAAGCGTCTAAATAGCAAATTCCGTTGCGAGTTCGATGTAACTGGTTCTATTGGTAAGCGTTACCGCCGTCAAGACGAAATCGGTACTCCATACTGCGTAACAGTCGACTTTGACACCGCAAACGACAACTGCGTAACAGTCCGCAACCGTGATACAATGGAGCAGGAGCGTATCAATATAAACGACCTTGACTCATACCTTTTTGACAAAATTTATAAATAATTAAAAAAATCAAAAACAACAAAACTAAAAAGTGCTCGTTAATTTTACGAGCACTTTTTTATTTTTACTTTTATATAAAGTTTGCAACAAAAAAATAAAATTAATATTCTTTCACTAGCCTAAAACACACAAATGTGCATAACTTTTTGAAAATTTTGTGGAAAAAACTGGAAAAATGATGAATTTTTTACATAAAATCGCTTGACAAATTCGCTGGGGGGGGGGTATGCTTATTTGCGAATACATTTATTGTAAAAATTTCTTAGGTGGTAAAGTATAGTTTTGGAATATATTATAGTTCAGGCAGGAGGTCAAGGCTCTCGCCTAAAAAAACTCACTCGCAATAAACCGAAAGCGTTAGTTTCAATCGACAATTTGCCGATTATTTTTCATTTATTTAGACAGTTTCCCGAGGCAAAATTTATAATTATTGGCGACTACAAGTGCGATGTTTTGCGTAAATACCTCGCAGTTTTTGCTACTGTAAAGTATGAAGTTATTGACGCTAGCAGACACAAAGGTACTTGTGCAGGTGTAGCCGAAGCCTTGCAAAAAATCCCAGACAAACACACATTTATGATGATTTGGTGCGATTTGATTTTGGACAAAAAATTTGACATTTCTACACTAGATTACGCAAACAAGAACTATGTTGGTTTGTCAAAAGATTTTCAATGTCGCTGGATGTACAAGGACGGTATTTTTAGCGAAACGCCGTCTTGCGAATATGGCGTTGCGGGGCTATTTGCTTTTGTCGAAAAAAGTATTATTGAGACAGTTCCATATGAGGGCGAGTTTGTCCGTTGGCTGAGTACGCAAGATATCCCTTTTGACACTATTGGTATTTACGGGGCGAAAGAGTATGGGCTATTTGATTTTGTTAATTCGCTAGAACAGCCTAAATGCCGACCTTTCAATCGTTTGATTTTTGACGGCGACAAGGTTACAAAAATCGGCATTGATGAGCAAGGTGAGGCATTGGCTCGGCGTGAGCGTAATTGGTATAGTGTGGTAGCCTCGCATAATTTTGAATCACTACCTACAATTTATAGCCTAGACCCTCTGGTAATGCAACGAATTGACGGAGAACCTATATACAAGTATGGTGCGTTGTGGCTAGACGAAAAGAAGCAAATATTAGGTAAAATCATCGCTTGTTTGCGGAAATTACACGCTCTCGCCACTGTACCTGCCGACTATGAGAGTCTGGAACAAAATTATATTGGCAAGACCTTAGAGAGGCTAAACAAAGTCCAAGACCTCATACCTTTTGCTAGGGACGAATACATCACTATCAACGGAAAAGTTTGCAAAAATTTCTATTTTTGCGTAGATAGAGTCGCCGACCAAATGCGTAAATACTACCCGCAAAAATTCCACTTTATTCACGGGGATAGCACTTTTTCTAATATCTTGCTCGACAAGTCGCTAAACCCAGTCCTCATAGACCCTCGTGGGTATTTTGGAAATACTGAATTGTATGGCGATGTAGCGTATGACTGGGCAAAAGTTTATTATTCTTTGGCAACAAATTATGACCAATTTAATTTGAAGAATTTTGATTTATGCATAAATTCGCACGATGTTACGCTGTCAATTCCTGCTAGCGGGTGGGAGGAATTGAAGGCATATTTCTTGGATTTAATCAAGGACGATTGCTCGGAGGAACAACTCAACCTAATTTTGGCGCTGATTTGGTTGTCGCTAACCACTTATGCGTGGGACGATTATGATTCGATTTGTGGTGCTTTTTATATGGGTCTACTGGTGCTAAACAATTGCCCTTTTATGGAGGATAAATAATAATGATAGAGTATTTTGAACACAATATGGATATTTTGAAAAAGTCGATAGAATCACTGGACGATACCGTTTGGAGTCAAGTGGTATCAGAGTGCGTAGAAACTATCCGCAACGGTGGCAAAATCATCGCTAGCGGATTAGGCAAAAATGTGCCGATTTGTGAGAAGTTTGTAGGTACGCTCAACTCTTTTGGTATTCCTGCCGCATTTTTGCACTCAAATACCGCAGTACATGGCGACCTAGGGATAGTTGGAGAAAATGATTTGGTGTTTGTGCTGTCCAAAAGTGGTAACACCGAGGAGTCAACTATGCTCGCAGCATACCTACTAGATAGGGAAGTAAATACTTGGCTACTCTCTTGTGCTGAATTTTCTAGACTCACTGATATGCTCTCAAAGCGTGTTATTCTCAAACTCGAACACGAGGGCGATTTGTGGAATATCGCCCCTAATAACTCTACCACTGTTTTCCTAATTTTCTTGCAAGGTCTGGCGGTAAAATTGAGCGAAGAACTCAAAATCGACCTCTCAACATTCAAGAAAAATCACCCAGGCGGTAGTATCGGCGAGAAATTGCGTGCTAGGGCTGCGGCATAGGTGAAAAATGGCTAGTCTAAATTTATCTACGATGAGCAAAACTTGGATATTTGACCTTGACGGCACTTTGGTAGAGCATAATGGATACCTAAAATATGGCAGAGATGTGCTGCTCGCTGGGGTGCGGGAGTTTTTTGACAACTTGCCTAGTGAAGATATGGTGGTTATATTGAGCGCCCGTTCCTCGCAGTATAGAGAATTGACTCTTGATTTTTTGGAGGAAAATAGAATTCGTTTTGACCACATTATTTTTGACGCTCCCAAGGGCGAACGAATTTTGGTAAACGATTGCAAACCTGACGGGCTAAAATGTGCGTATTCGGTAAATTTGGAGCGTAACTTATTCGCAGGGCTTGACTATGTGTGCAGTGATAAAGGAGAGGGAAGAAAAGTATGAGATTTTTTAGGACGATTGGCAAAGGTATCGTAATAGGTTGTAAATTTGCCGCCGCCGCAATCACCTATCCGATGTTTTTACGCAGACTTCGCAAGCAAAAAAGGGACAATGAGGTAATAATCACTCTTTTTGCACATATTGGCGATGTGATATATGGTATGAGTTATGCCGAGCAATTCAAGCGAGAAACAGGCACAAAAATCTGTGTATACTGCTGCGAAACTTTTGTGAATATGGTCAAATCCTACTCGTGCGTGGATAGGATAATTACATACCGCAAAGGGTCGGTCGCAGAGTACACAGTTACATATTTCCCTGATATGCGTTATGCTTGGGCGAGAAAGGAAAATTATGACGGCATTATCGCCACAATTCCACCCAAGAACTATTTTAAGGGTAGGACAGCCTTGGAGGTCTATCGCGACCATATATATAAAGTAAAATCGGACAAAAAGAGCCTATACACACCACAAACTGTCGAAGTCAAAAGTATCCCAGATTTTGAGGCAAATAAGGATAAAATTGTTGTATTAAATCCGTATTCCTTTTCGCACGGATATAACCGCAAACTGTTTGAGGCGATTGTCTCCGAATTAAAATCTATGGGCTATATAGTCTACACAAACGCCGTCCCCAAATTTGGTCAAAAAGCAATCAAAGGGTCATTAACCTTGGATTCTTCGGTTGAAGAACTACACTCAATCGTGCAGCAAATTCCTCTATTTTTGTCTGTGCGTTCGGGCATTATTGACCTTATGTGTAATTCAAAATGTAATCTTTTTGCTCTATATGTTAGGCAAGCGTGGATGCGTAACTATTTTTCTATCCGAGAACTTACCTCATACAGCGAATACGAGGGCAACACCGAGGAGGCTGTTTGGTTAAACAAAAAAGATACCCCAAGAGTAATTAATAGGATAAAAGATTTTCTAAATAAAGTCAATGCGTAAACTTTATTTGCATATCTACAACACCTAAATTACTATTTTTATTAAAATAATTATTCAATTTAATTTGGGTCGCTTGTGCTTAACTAGCGACTTTTTCTATTCGTTTTCGGCAATAAAGTTGACTAAATCACTAAATTATGGTATATTTAGGTACTAAATTTCGGGGGTGGGGTATGATTGACAAAAATAGCCAAGAGTGGGTTAATGAGGTAAACTATCTCGATGAAACCAAGCGAGTAATCGACAAAAAGCTGAATAAACTCAATTTTGACATCAGCAGGTCAAAGGAAACTGTGGAAGATTTGCGGAAGTACTACATTGACGGCACGCAAGTTTTTGGTGATTTTGATGATGCGGAGAAAGTTACAGTTAATCAGGTAATCAACGAGAATATCGACCTTGCAAACAACAATATTGACAAGGCAAATGCGCTCATTCGCAATCGCCCCCGCCCATATTTTGGTAGAGTAGATTTTGTGAGTGAGGGCGAACTGACTCGTGCTTATGTAGGCCTTACGGGGATTGAGGAGGATAACAACTACTTTGTTATCGACTGGCGTGCGCCCATTGCAGAACTGTTTTATGAGGCGGGCAAGGGCAAGGCAACTGTTGACATTCCAGACGGCAAACTTTCGTGTGAGGTAACCGAAAAACGCCAGTACGACATACAAAATGGCGTACTTCTAGACGCATACGAGATTGACGCAGATATGTTTGATGAATATCTGCAAAAGGTGCTATCCAAGGTCAACTCGGGCGAACTGCACAACATCGCTGGCACTATCCAAAAGGAGCAGAACGAGATTATCCGCAATTTGCACGATGACCTAATCGTAGTCCAAGGTTACTCGGGCAGTGGTAAGACGACTGTTGCACTCCACCGTATCGCATATGCGCTGTATCGTATGCGGGACTTGAAGTCGGCTAATATCCTAATGTTTACGCTGAATGAGGCTTTTATGTCGCATATCAACGGCGTTTTGCCCGAATTAGGCGAGCAGAATGCTAGAAACGCAACATTGACCAAGTTTGCTAGCCGCTTGCTCAAAATCACTCGTGAGTTTGAGGAAAATGACGAGTTTTTGGAGCGATATTTGGCTGCTAGCGAGGTGCAGAGAGCCGAAATCGCCAGCAAACTCGATATGAGTATTAAGTCAAAAATCGCAACTTTTGCCGCCGAATTTACCGCCTCTCGTGTGGCGAAGACGGGTTTCAAAATCGAAAACAAGGGGTTTACCGCCGAAATGCTCAACCAACTATTCGCAAAATTAGACGGAGAGCCACTGTTTTCTAGGCTAAACAAAATTTCTGCACTCATTATCCACAAACTCAAAATGGACAAATTCAAGTCCGCAAAACGAATTATTACATCAAAGATTTATGAGTGCTTCGATACCCCGCAAAATATTGAGGGACTGTATGACCGCTTCTTGGAGTCGCAAGGTTTTGCTCCTGTCGACCACTCGGGTAAGGTGGCAACAGAGGACGCAGTCCTTATGTGCTTACTCAAAGAGGCGACCAGCGATATGGTTATCAAAATGGACATTCGCCACATCGTAGTAGACGAGGCACAAGAGTACCCGCTATTATTTATAGATATGTTGCTCCGCCTTTTCCCTCGTGCGCAATTTAGCATTTTCGGGGACAAGTACCAACGCACCAACCCGACAGGTATATCTGATTTGCAGCAAATCATCGACCTAAAAGCCATTTACGGCACTAGCAAATTCTATACATTAGACAACACATACCGCAGCAGTGAGGAGATTGTCGACTACTGCTCACGCATTATTGGCAACCCTCGCCACAATGTGTTCCGTTATTCAAATGGCGAACCTGTCGAGGTTTTGCCGCTCGCTGATAGGGATATAGAGGTCGCTAGTCAGATAGCCTTTATCCTAGAAAAAACTATCACGACTCACGGCTCAATCGGAATAATTACGGGCGATATTGACTCAGCCAAGAGATTGTATCAATTATTGTTGCCGATTTGCGGTCATAGGCTCAGTTTGGTAGAAAATGCCCAGAGTAGTGCCTTGGAGGATATCCAAATCGTGCCAGTCGGTATGTGCAAAGGGCTGGAATTTAACACTGTAATCGTAGTGGAAAATGGCGGATTGTTTGACAGTTATTTGAGCGACAATCTTAAATATATCGCTTGTACTAGGGCTATAAACAAACTGTATGTCTACAAAAAGGAAAAAGTTTAGATGAAGTGTAAATTTTGTAATAACGCAAATAGTAAAGTAATCGACAGCCGCCTAAACGAGGACGGCACTAGCATTCGCCGCCGTAGGGAATGTACCGAGTGCGGTAGGCGGTTTACCACTTTTGAGGAGTACGAAACTATCCCTGTTTTGGTGGTCAAGAGTGATGGCTCTCGACAACCTTTTGATAGAGAAAAAATCAAGCGTGGTATAATCAAAGCTTGTGAAAAACGCCCCGTTACCATTATCCAAATCGAGCAAGTCGTCAACGATATTGAGAAAGAAATATACAATACACTTGCCCAAGAGGTTAGTACGCAAACTATCGGCGAGTTGGTTATGAAGGGGATAAAAGGGCTCGACCAAGTCGCATATATCCGCTTTGCGTCAGTGTACCGCCAGTTTACCGATGTGAGTAATTTTATCGAATTGCTAGACGATTTTAAGAACGAAATAGAAAAAGAAAAGAAATAAAATTTATAGTTAGAGAGGCCGTATTCGGCTTCTTCTTTTTAATTAAGTATAACCCCAATTTTGCCCTTTATGTAATAATAATTAGCGATAAAAATATAATATTATATGGATTTATTAGACGCAAAAATAGGGGAGCGGTTGGTTATCAAAAAAATCAACTTGCCGCCCAAATTGACTGATTATGCCGAGAGTAGGGGAGTCTTTGTTGGTAATATTTTACGCATACTTCGCCGCAGCAAATCGAGGGTTTTGGTAGAAATTGACCAAAGTGTTTTTGTACTTCCTCCGATTTTTACTAGGGCTATTGAGGTGCAAATCTTATGACAAACTGTTCTTCACTCACTCCCGCAACCCAAATTTTCCTCATCGGCAACCCCAATGCGGGGAAGTCAACCGTCTTTAATCGTCTCACTGGCAGCCGAGTGCATACGGGCAACTGGAACGGAGTAACAGTGTCCGCTACAACAAAAATCATTACGCACGCAGCACAAAACTACTCTGTAACCGACCTGCCGGGGATATACGGAATGACAGCATTTTCCCAAGACGAAGCCAATGCGATTGCCGCAATCGAACGCAATCCCGAGGCGATATTTGTAAACATAGTCGACATAAACACACTAGAAAAATCACTAAACTTGACCATTCAGTTGCTAGACCATGGGGCAAGGGTTATTTTGCTCCCGAATTTTACAACGACCGCAAAAAAGCGAGGGCTAGTGATTGATTATCATAAATTGAGTGCTTGCCTGGGCGTTCCCATATGCACAGCCGACCCTCACAGCCGTACTTTCGCTGCTGAATTTATGGATTTTGTAGCCCAAAATTCTCCCGCCACGCACCCCAAGGCAAGTCGAACGAGCCCAGCACGCAAGGCAAAAATAAGCCAAATTATTTCTTCTTGCATTACTCAATCTCCTAGCACCCCATATGCATTTACTCGCCTCGATAATATCCTCACGAACCGCTTTTTGGGTATCCCGATTTTTCTAATTATTATGCTCGCCACCTTTTGGCTAACATTCGGCATAGTCGGCTCTACTTTCTCTGATTGCCTTGTTTCTGTGTGGGAACTATTCGCAAAATCAATTTTGAACCTACTTTCGCTTGCATCATCTCCTGCGTGGCTCGCTAGTTTCGTTGGGGAGGGAATACTCAATAGTGTCGGCGGGATAATCGGCTTTTTGCCACAAATTTGCCTGCTTTGGCTTTGCCTCGAATTTTTGGAGCAATCGGGCTATATCTCTCGAATTGTTTGGCTACTAGAACCCAAACTCAACCGCCTCGGGTTAAGTGGCAAGAGTGCATTTCCGCTACTTTTGGGTTTCGGCTGCACAACTCTCGCAACTCCCACAGTGCTAGCAATAAAATCCCGCCCCGCAAGAGAAAAAACTGCTAGTATTTTGCCATTTATCAACTGTAATGCCAAATTGCCAGTTTTGCTGTGTATCGCTAGTGCAATTTTCCCCGAACATACCCCAATTACCATTTTTTTGCTCTACATTTTGGGCGTGGTGGTAGCCGTATCGGTTGCTGCAATTTGGCAAAAGTTGCGTCCAACACCTAGCCAAAACGAAATCTTTGAATTTACTCCACTTTGTTTACCGAGTTTTACCCGCTTGTTATCAAAGACGCTCCTTACAGCCGCTAGATTTTTACGCAAGATTTGGTCGATTGTGCTGATTTTTGGTGTCATTATCTGGTTTATTAGTAATTTTGATTTTGCTCTGTGTCCGACCGAAATCCAAAACAGTATGCTAGCAAGTTTAGCCCAAATTTTCACTCCAATTTTTGCCCCATTAGGGCTAGGTTTGGGGAGTGTGATTGCCCTAATCGTAGGAATTGTAGCAAAAGAAATGGTGTTATCTTGCATCGCTGTGCTGAATAGCACGACCGTAATTTCAGCCTCTCTTATTGACCCTATGGCTTTTGTCCACTTCGACATTTATAGTGGAGTTGCGTTTTTGGTATTTTGCTGCCTATACACGCCATGTGTCAGTGCTTTGGCTCAATTACGAGCGGTATTGCCTCGCCGTCAGTTTTTTGTGCAAATTTTATTGCAGTTTTGCGTTGCGTACGGAATGAGTCTGCTGATTTCAACTATAATAAAATCGCTTGCAATTTGCGGTTTCGGAGGGGTAACTTGTGTACTCGTTGTGGCTATTTTGTGCGCATTTCTATTCTATATCGGACTAAAAAGGCGTTTTATCAATAGAAAATGCGATAGAAATTGTAATTTTTGTAATCGTACCTAAAAAATATTGTAAATTTTGCATTTTTGTGCTACACTTAATCCAAGATAAATTTTTAGGAGAAAATTATGATTAAACCTATTGTAGCGGTTGTTGGTAGACCGAATGTCGGCAAGTCAAGTTTTTTTAACCGTGTCGCTGGTAGGCGAATTAGTATAGTTGAGGATACGCCGGGCGTTACAAGGGATAGGCTCTATACCGATGTCGATTGGGCGGGGTATGCATTCACAATGATTGATACTGGTGGTATCGCACCTAGTAGTGATGACCAATGGCAAGAGTATATCTTGATGCAGGCACAGTTGGCAATTGATGTCGCCGATGTCGTGCTGATGATTGCGGACGGCAGAGATGGAATTACAGCAAATGACCGCCATGTAGCACAAATTCTGCGTAAAAGCAAGAAGCCTATCGTGCTAGCAATCAACAAAATGGAGAATGCAGACTACAACAACGCAGTTGAGTTCTATGAACTCGGGCTAGGCGAACCTCACTGTATGAGTTGCTCGCACGGCGAGGGGGTTGCCGATGTCTTGGACGAAATTGTCAAGCATTTTAGAGTAAAAGTTGACGCAACCGAACAGGACGAAACGCTCAAAATTGCGATTGTCGGTAGACCAAACGCTGGTAAGAGTAGCCTCACAAACCGCTTACTAGGAGAGCAGAGGGTGGTGGTTAGTGATGTCGCTGGTACTACTCGTGATGCGGTAGATGTGCCTTTCCGCTACAATGGCAAGGACTATATCCTCATTGATACCGCAGGTATTAGACGCAAGAACAAGATTGATTACGAGTCAATCGAGGGATTTAGCGTAATGCGTAGTTTGGCTGCAATTCGTAGAGCGGATATTATCCTATATGTACTGGACGCAAGCGATGAAATCACTGAGCAAGATGTGCGAGTCTTGGGATATGTCCACGAGCAAGGCAAGCCGTCCGTCATCCTGTATAACAAATGGGATTTGGTCGAGAAAGACTCGCAGACTGTGAATAAATACAAGCAATCTCTCGCCCAAAACCTCAAATTTATGGATTATTTTGTGGTCGAGTATGTTTCGGCCAAAGACGGTACCCGTTTGAACCGAATTATGGAAAAAGTTGAGTATGTCTATAATAATGCCTGCGCTAGAATTAGTACAGGGCTATTAAATGAAATTTTGCAGGACGCAATGAGTACCACTGAGCCGCCAACCCATAACGGTAAAAGGCTCAAAATAAACTACATTACCCAAGTGGCAGTAACTCCGCCAAGTTTCGCTATTTTTGTGAATAATCCCGAACTCGTGCATTTCAGTTATCTCCGCTATTTGGAGAACTGCTTGCGCCGTGCCAAGAATTTTGAGGGTACGCCAATTAGGTTGTTTATTCGCAAGAAAAACAAAGATAAGGAGTAGGGTATGATTTACTGGCTTTTGGCTATATTGTGCGTTGTCAGTTATTTTATTGGTAACATCAACTTTGGTAAAATTATTTCTCGTGCCAAAAATGTAGATTTGTCCAAAAAAGGTTCTGGCAACCTTGGCGCTACAAATATGTATCGCAACCTCGGAGCAAAACTTGGGTACTTGACGCTAGTTTTGGACGCTCTCAAAGGAGTTGCTGCCGCCGCTATTGGTTACTTTGCTTTCGGCGGCGTTTGGTTTGGTGGTGAGTCAGCTTTCCCTGACGCTCTAATCGGACTATATTCTTGCGGACTATGTGCTGTAATCGGCCATATCTTCCCAGTAATCTACAAGTTCAAAGGCGGCAAGGGAATTTCCACCTCGCTAGGAGTGTTCCTCTTTGCTCAACCACTCGTAACACTGGTTACATTTTGCTTGTGCTTTATCTTGGTTTGGTTCGTAAAATATGTTTCACTTGCATCGCTGTTATTAATCACTGTCTCGGTCGTTTGGCAAAATATCTTTTTGCCACAGCCAAACCTTGTGATTACCTTGCTAACATTTGGTATCTTTGCGCTCACTTGGTACGCTCATCGCCCAAATATCGAGAGGCTACTCTCGGGAACGGAGAGGGAAACCAATATCCGTATGAAACTAATGCGGGACCAGAAACGCCAAGAAAAATATGTAAAAAAGCAAGACGAGAAACAAGAGAAGTTCTTTGAGCGTGAGGAAAGAAAGGAAATCAAGCAAGAGCAAAAAGGAATAAAAATGGAGCAAAAGCAAGTTCAAAAGGCTGAAAAACTGGTCAAGAAAAACGCTTCTAAAAATAAATCTTCACACAAATCTAGCACGAACGAGAAAACAAAAAAGTAGGAATAAAATTTTTAAGCACTTTGATTTTTAGGTTAGGTTTATAACCTATTAAGAATAAAGTGCTTTTTGCATTTTGGCTAATTATTATGTCGAAATAATGCGAATATTACATTATACCCCTTGAAAATCGGATAACAATATAGTATAATAAATTAAATAAAATGTGTAGAGGTTAGTTATGATGAGTCATTTGAACGAGAAAGATTTGCGTAGATTTCCCCAAAGAGGGTACAAGATTGCGTTGATTTTACCGCAATTGAACGAGGAAAAGTTGAGAAGTTGTATTACATATTACCGCAATATCTATAACAGTTTATCGAGCCGTGGCTCTCAGCCTTTTGACCCTATCAATCAGGTAATTACTGGTATTGTAGGCAGAGAGGAGTACACATTCTTGCTGGTTAGAGACTATAACGAGCAAGACGAATTGCTAACATACTTCCCTGAATATGCTGCCAGTTTAGATAGGCTGGGGGACAATGGGAAACTCGATATGCTCAAAGTAATGCCAGACGGTAGCATAACTGATGCCAATCTGATTCCTTTGTGTAATATTCGCAAACTTTCTGAATTTGACAAAATCAAATTGCAAGCCGTAATTCACAACAGAATGGACGGCGTAGAAAATTTCGATTTTACTTTGGTTGATAATCATGGTACAGGTACTACCAAAGTTTATTACAAAAAGGCTAGGGTAAAATGCAGCTTAAAGAAAGAGAGTAGAGATTCATATCGTGAGTATCGTTTTGCGAGGGTCATGCGTATGTTTTATAATGAATCATATACCGCTTTTGGTGAAAATTTCTTTTTGAATAATAATGTCGAGTTTCTAGATGAATTGAATTGCCCCACTACACAAATAAAACTTTATTCGATGGATAGGCGAGAAAAAGAGCAGAAAATTGAAAAGCAGTATTCACCGAAAGGGTTGTTTGTTTCTGCTGATTTTGATCAAATCGAATGTCCAAAAGGTTATAAGGTTTTGGCAATAAAACAAGCAACAAAGGACTGTGATTATAATTACATTCCCAAGGTCATTTCTAGGAGCTTTAATAAAACTAAGGCTTTTGATGTCAGTGTAAAAGTTCAATCAACATTTGTCAACTCGCAAGAAGTAATAGCTATTTACTGCAAAGAGAATGCATACGATGCTATGAATAATAGGGTAAGTATAATCTATGCCCATCTAGCAAAGAGCCGTTACTACAAGAATGATAGTACAATGTTTTATTACCGTGATGTCAATAATCAGGTTATGCCAATTAGCCATGTGCACCTGTGCCAAGCAGATGTTTGTGGAATCCCATCGGAGCAAAAATTGCAATCTGTTTTGGAGAGCAAGATCGGTAACGGATATAATATTGATATAAAGTACAACAAGAATGGCAATTATGATTGTTACGCAAAAGTGAATGAGTGTGCTGCTGCTAGGGCGCAGTCTATAAATACTTTAGACTGGAACAAAAGCGCAGCAATCCGTGCAGCACAAAGTACTTTCGGTAGTGATTTGGTTGTATATCAAGAGAATGATGGTTCTATCAAGGGCGCTACCAAATCGGCCGAGATGCAAAGGTAAAATTAATAATTTAGGGTGCATAGTACTTGCATAGTACCTGCATAATACCCACAAAATCCCGTAAAATAGCGGGATTTTTTCATTTTGACGGATTATTTCTAATTTTTTGAGAATTAATGTTGTGTCGCAGAAGTAGTTAAATTTTAATTTTACTACTGTCATAGTAGCCATATATTTCACCCGAAATGGTAACTGACCCCACACACAAATTCTGGATTTTCAGATTTTCTCCCCAAATTGAGTACGCCGCTTTCCCTATACACAAGTCGACTTTTACCGCCGAGCAGTTTCTGATTGTAATTGCCCCCTCAATATGTAACCCCTTGCCGTTGAGATTGAGTATGGAAAAAGTGCGGGCGGTTGCTCCGTTTAGATTTAGGGCAGAAGCGAGGTCATCTAGCAACATATTACTCTCCTTAATTTTTGTATATTATATTTTGCGGCTTTCCGTAATATGATATTATACTAAACAAAAAGGAGTAAAGCAGTGCAGTTCAACAAAAAAGCAAAAGTTGAGGTAACTGGTGTAAACTTCGGTGAACTCGTTGCACTCATCCAAAAGGCGCAAATTGCTGTAAATTTCCGCAGAATTAGTGATACAGTAATGCTTTTTGAAACCAACAACCGCAATTTGCCAATATTGTTTGATATACTTACAAAAAAGTGCTATACTTATAAAGTATATCGTACGAGCGGGTTAAACCTTTGGCAAGTGGTTGGAGGACTGGTCGGGCTTATGCTGATGTCTATATTGTTGATAGTGCTGTCGCTATTTTGTTTCGGCACAAAGGTAATCGCCGCAGACCCTAATGTTGAGACCGCTATTAGCGAATACCTAAATTCCCAAAACTGTACTCACTCTATGTGGCGAAATATTGATTGCGATACTCTGGAAACACAAATTATGTCTGCCATTCCCGAGGTCAGTATGGTTAATGTCAGCCGAAAAGGTGTCTATCTGATAGTCAATACCTCAATCGGCACCTTGCCTAATGAACCGAATAATGTAGAGGATAACAGTACTGGCATTTTCGCTACTCGTGAGGGGATTGTTTCCCGAATTTTTGTTGCAAGTGGCACTCCGCTAGTGAAGGTTGGGGATACTGTGTCAGTTGGTCAAATGCTGGTCGCCCCGTACATTCTCGATGCAGAAGAAAATCAAACTCCCGTCAAAATTCGTGCCGATGTGTATCTGTACACTTGGGAGTCGAGTTGCGTGGAATTTTGCGAAAATGGCGTGGAGTATGTTAGAACTGGTAACTATGTTTCCGCTACAAAAACGATGTTTGGCGGTACAGTTTTGACGAATCAAGAGGTTGTAGTTTCGTATGCCACTTACGAGGTGCAGACCAGTCGGCGATATTTGAGTTCCGTACTTCCGCTCGCTGTGGAAACGACATACTATTTTGAAACTGTCGCAACCCCAACGACTCGCAATTTTGACGCAGAAAAAGATGCCCTTATTTATGAGGCAAAGCAAAAACTTTTCTCAAAAATTGACGAGAATGATACACTGGAACAAAAATATACAATCAACAAGGTAGACGACAAATATTATGTAAATTATTACGCAAAATGCGAATATAAGGTAGGATAAAAATGAAATTAACTCTGCAAAATAAAACACAAAATGAAACACTATCACAAAAAACTATGCAAAAAATTGCTACCGAGGTGATGAAACTCAAAAATCAGCCGACTCGCCATATCGCTGTCGGCATTTTTATAGTAGGTGAGGACGAAATTCACCAAATCAACAACGAATATCGCCACAAAGACAAGGCAACCGATGTCATAACTTTCCGAATGATGGACACCGCTAGCGGTTTGGAATTAACAAAGGCAAATTTCCCGCTCGACTATGACCCAGATAATGGCGGGCTGTATCTCGGAGATATTTTTATTTGCTATAATGTAGCCGCTGCTCAAGCCACCGAAATGGGACATTCGACCGACCGTGAAATTGCAGAGTTGCTGGTTCACGGTATGCTCCATATTTTAGGACACGACCACGAAGTGCCTGAGGAAGCGCAAGTTATGAAAAGTTTTGAAGAAGCAATGTATCCCATACTAGACAAATTGGTAGGTTGATTATGGAACAAGAAATACTCAATAAATTGATTACAAAAGCCCGTGAGGCGAGCGAGCGTGCCTACTGCCCGTACACCGAAACCCCAGTCGGGGCGTGTGTTCTGACCAAGAATGGTATGGTTTTTACTGGTTGCAATATCGAGAATGTTACACTTTCTAATACTTTTGGAGCGCTGGAAGTCGCCGTTTGCAAGGCAATTAGTGAGGGAGGGAATAATATAATCGCAGTTGTAATTTATTGCGAACCCAAAATCGTGTTCCCAAGTGGCAGTGAACGCCAGTTTTTGCGTGAATTTGGCTCTCGCAGTTCGGTAATCTGTGCTAGTCGTGATGAAGTCCAAGAATTTACAATCCAAGAATTACTCCCTTACGCCGTCAGCAACGATGGTTTTTAGCCTAATATACCCCCCCCAAAAAAAACTCAAAAATATTTGAGGAATTTTGAAAAAGTGTGTTTTTTATTTGACTAAAAATGTCGTAATTTGTTACAATAATACTCATAGGGGAAAATGGGAAGAAATATTTACTAAATAGAGGCACAGGGTTTTACCCCGAACCCAGTTATAAATTAATTAAATCAAAAGCACCAATCGGTGCTTTTCCTATTTTATTCAAGATAATTTACATTTAGCGTAGGCTCTTTATCTATATGTTGTTTCTGTATTACTTCGATAAAAATTTTTACCTCCAAATTGTTTTGGAAAAATTGATTTTCGTGATATAGTAATTAATAGGGGGTAATATATGAATAATGAGATAAAAACACGAGTTCCATTGCTCGACACTGCGGGGAACATTGCTTATGCAGGATATGCAAAAAGTATGCTTTTTGACTATGACCGCAAAGCAATCAAGGCGGGCAAACTTCGTATTAAAGAGTGGGATTATTACTTGATATACAACCAAAAGTACGCTATCGCACTTACGGTAGCAGACAACAGTTATATGGGGCTAATTTCCGCTAGTTTTATAGATTTTGACAAGAAAACACAACATACGACCAGCCCGATGACCTTTATGCCAAAGGGGAAGACCAACTTGCCTAGTACTTCGTTAACGGGGGACACGGTATTTAGCAACAAGCGAGTAGATTTCTGTTTCGCAAACAATAATGGCGACCGCAGAATACGGGCAAGAATGAAAAAATTTGACGGCAAAAAAGATTTTTACGCAGAGTTCGTGCTGACTGATGAGCCCAAAGAGAGTATGGTAATTGCAACTCCTTTTGACAAAGACAAGCATTTTTATTTTAACCAAAAAATCGTAGGCTTCCGTGCGAAAGGTTTTGCGGTTATCGGCGACCAGCAAATTGCCTTTGATGACGACACTTTTGCCTTGCTCGATTGGGGGAGGGGCGTGTGGACATATAGCAATACTTGGTACTGGTCAAGTGCCTGTGGTGAGGTTGATGGCGTGCCTTTTGGCTTTAACCTCGGCTACGGTTTCGGCAACACCTCGGCAGCGACTGAGAATATGATTTTTTATAACGGACAAGCCCACAAACTCGACCAAGTCAAGTTCAATATTCCTACCAAGAAAGGCAAACTAGATTTTTTGAGCAAATGGACTTTTACCTCGAACGACAATAGGCTAAACCTAAACTTTGAGCCAATACTCGACCGTTACGCAAATTCAAACGCACTGATAATCAAAAGTACGCAGCACCAAGTATTCGGCAGATTTTCGGGAACTGTTACGCTCGATGACGGCAAAGAAATAACTATTAGCAACTTTTTGGGATTTGCCGAAAAAGTGGACAATAGGTGGTAATTTTTTAATCACGAAACCCAAATCATAATACAAAAAACACCTATGGGCTAATTTTTAGCCTAACAATAGGTGTTTTTTGTTTTGCAAAATTTGATTTGCATTATTTTGCTTTTTTGTTTTTCTTTTGCTTTTGAGAGGTGCTTTTTTGTATTTGCACGAACTTAATTTTTGTTGTGCTTTGTACCAATTTTTTGCGTTTTTTGAGCATAATTGAGTTCGTTTCAATCAAACTCCTAATTTTTGCACTAGGTAGAGTTCTCTCCATATCTCGGAGTTCCTTGTCTAGTAGCGCCCTCTGGTGCTTCAACTTACGCAATTTCCTTTTCTTCAACTTGTCGCCAAAATCGTTGTATGTTTCTATATCAAACAAGTTAAAGTCATCTATCTCGGCGGCTTTTGGCTCGACACGCTTTGGCAAAGGCTTCTTGATAAAGGTGATTTCCTCGCTATCGTCCCGCATACGGACTTGCAATTGATTGTAATTAGCGACAATTCCATTGCGAGCCAACTCGTTGTACATATTGTCCATAAGGTAGTAATATATGTCCCAGTATTTCCCGACAGACCAGCAGGTCATAAATAGCGTAATGTTGCTGCCGTCATAATTGTGAATGTGGACTTCGGGAGCGGGTTCAGTGAGAATATAGCCGTTGCTATGGCAAACCGCCTTTGCGACTTTGCGGACTTTCTCAATATCTGTGTTATACGCCACGGTAAAATACATATCCATACGGCGTTTTTTGAGTCCTGTGTAGTTAATCATAGGCGAACTGTATACTATTTTATTGGGGATAGTAATCAATTTGTTGTCAATCGAGATGATTTCGGTCGCCATAATTTCGATAGAACGCACAGTTCCCTCAACATTGCCGATTTTGACATAGTCGCCCTGCTTGAATGGGCGGGAAGTAACCAAAATCATACCGTAAGCGACATTCGATAGGCTGTCTTTGAGAGCCAAAGCGACCGCCACACCAGCAGTAGTCAGGACTGCCGCAAAGCCTGTGATAGGTATGCCCAATTCCTGCAAAATCAACAGAACTAGCAGAACATAAAGCAGTATTTTGATAGCAGAATTCAAAAACCCCCGAGTGGTTGGGTCGAGGTTTGACTTCTTGAACCAGCGATTGAGTAGCTTGATGATGATTTTGATTAAAATCATACCAGCAAAGAAGGTAACAATCGCCAGCAAAATTCCAGGCCCACTATTTACTACGAAATCGCAAATAGCGTTCCAAATAGTATTCCAATCCATTTTTACCTCAAATCAATGTATTTTTTTGAAATGTTATCCTTGGTTGTCAAGTCGTCTGCAAAAAGTGTAAAGTAACATTGAGAAATTCTATGCCTCAAAATGCGATACGACTTGCCCGCTTGGTCAAGTAAATTTAGTTTAACCGAATAGCGGCAATTTTTGCAGGTGTTTTGCCACAAAGTTTTGTACGGGCAGTGGGCAAAATACATAAGAACTTGATGACCGTATGCGTACTCAAAAACGCTTGTGTCGTTGGCAGCAATCTCCTTGCTCCACACAAATTCATTAATGCCCAAATTTTGCAACGCAGCAACCGAATAGTGGTTGTAAATATTCATATCCGTACCAGCAATCAGGTAATGCCCCTTGCCCAATTCGATACCGTACGCATTTTGCACGAGTAGGGGAGTGCTTTTCGGTAGACTATCCACAATTTTTTGTAATTTTACGCAGTCTTGTGCGTTCGCTATGGTAGGTAGAGCCAAACCGACATTAGTATAGCAATTGTGCAATTTGTCCAAATTTTGAGTGATATTTGTTTCAGAAAAATCGCTCGGTGCGTACATAACGAGGTCATTTTGGGCTATACTTACACTACTCAAATCGCTATTCTCATTTACCACAATGAGGTTATTATATTTTGATTTTACCTCGGCATTTTTGCTAATTTCGTCAAGAGTCGCCACCTGTTTTATTTGCGGCAATTTCGCCTCATATTCTTTCAAAATTTCAGCCCTCATTGTCTCTGCCAAATTTCTACGCAACTCTTTGAGTGCAGATTTTGGAATAAACACATTTCCAATGCTAATTTGGCTAACTTTTGTATCAAAAATTTCTAGGTCGATGTTAGTAAAAATCTCTCTAATCTCCGTTTCTGCGGTCGGTGCTGTCTTGGCTGGTTGGCAAATGTAGTCGCTAGATAGTTTTACCTCGGCTCTTGACGGCGAAGTAGTCCTAGCAGATGCAATAATCGGCTTGTCAATTACCGCAGAAATTGCAACTTCAACGCCGATTTTACGCACATTTTGCAGAACTCCCGCCTCCAAGTGGCTGTCCAAAGTCAAGTACACATCTAGCCCCACCGCAAGCCTGTGTTTCGTGTATATGTAGTCCACATTTTTGGTTCTATCCACATTACCTACACCTAGGCTATCCACCTCCGTACCATTCCGGTCGCAAAATTTGAGCCCATCGCCACTGCGAAGTGGGTGAGAAGAACGAATACCTACCTTAAACAAGTCCTTGAACCGTTCCACAGACGCAACTTCGCCAATTTTTAACCCAAGGTGGTTTTGGTTAATCGGGTTAATCACATTGTCAGGCACACCTGCGTCTAGATAAGCCCGATAATTAAAGTCGCCTCGGCTAAACACCTGTCGCAGTTTATTGATTTCCGATTTTTTGTCAATTTGCTGTCCATTTTCTACTGCGTCCAGCGCCTTGCGGTAGGTGTTTACCGTCTGTGCCACATATCCAGCACGGCGAAGTCGTCCCTCAATTTTGAAACTGACGACCCCAGCAGAAACCAATTCATCGAGGCACCCAATCATACACAAATCTCTCGCCGAAAGCAAGTATCCGCTACCAATAACCTCATCATCAAGCCTTGCGGTGTAGGGTAGGCGGCAAAGTTGTAGACACTTGCCTCGGTTACCGCTCATTCCATGGTTCAAGGCACTAAAATAGCAGTTTCCGCTGAACGCCACGCACAAAGCCCCTTGCACAAAGTACTCAATTTCTAAGCCCAACTCAGCGATTTCTCGAATATCACGGAGTTTCACCTCTCTCGAAAGTACAACCCGACTAAACCCAGCCTGTTTAGCGACCAGCGCCCCCATACGATTGTGAATACCCATTTGAGTACTGGCGTGCAACTCAATACCGTCAAACATAGATTTTAGAACCCTAGCGCACCCGTAATCTTGCACAATGTATGCGTCCACTTTTGCAGCGATACACGCCTCCACGAGCTTAATAAAACTCGGCATCTCGTCATCGCTAACTAGCGTGTTGATTGTTACATAAATCTTGACTCCACGCAAGTGAGCAAATCGCACCGTTTCTGCGATATTATCCATAGTAAAATATGTCGATTTTGCCCGAGCATTAAATTCGCCCAAGCCCAAATAAATTGCGTCAGCGCCGTTATTTATCGCCGCCAAAAAACTATCCCAGTCGCCACTGGGTGCTAATAATTCCAACTTTTTCATAATGACTAATTATAGAATAATAAAAAAAAATAGTCAATACTTTATCGGTTCAAAACCATAATTTGACTATTTTTGTCGATTGTGTCTATATTTAGCAGAGGTCAAATCTAGCTAAAACAATATCATATTTTATAGGTTTGCTCAACAATTGCTAATAATAATTTTCATCATTTGTGCTATTGGTCAGTTTGTCCAACCGTCCTCCACACTTATCTGAATTGCTCAATCGCCCTCCTTGCTTCATTCACTTTTGATAATTCAATGTTGATTTCACTTTCCGCCTCTTTTATTATCCTGCGAAAGGAGTAATTGTTAAGTGCCAAAAACGAAAATACTCCGACTAGCCCATCGCAAATTAGAGTAGGGAAACTCCATATCCCGTAGTCCATACTCACCAAACTCATTGCGAAAGCGGAAAGCCCCGCACACGCTCCCCAAAGGTACATTTTATTGCCCGATTTATCATAATACATCGCATTTTGATTCTTTTCAATATTCAGGCACTCCTCAACATAATTTAATGTCGCCTGAGTAGTGTCTTCTGGGTCTTTATCGCTGATATTAATTGTTTCAGTATCAGGCCAATTAATTTCAAAAGACCTGTGTCCCCAACGGTCGTTTTCGTACATTTTTAACCTCTTATCTAAACATTATTTGGTTGTTTCTGTCTTGTAGTTGTCTATATACCTTTTCTGCTTCTTCGCTATATGTTATATTCAGTTCCGTATTTTGCAGAATTTGGTTTTCTGCAATGCTGTTAAACTGTTTCGCACGGTAATGACTGAAAACGCCTAACCCCAGCGATACCGCCCCCAAAGAAAAATCAATATAATCGGGTTGCATACCAATCAAATTCTTTGCCGCAAATACTATAAATAGCGCAACCGCACCTGCACTAAACACTTTTGAAGCGGTGTAGGTTGAATTAGCTTTGAGCACATACTCGGTGGCATTTGCTGAAGATAATTCTATTTGGCGTTTCATCTCGTCCAATTCGGGACTCTTGATAATGTGCAGTCTGCCTAGATTGTCCTTGTAAAAGTGGTCATCTTTTCCCTCGACTTGTTCCATCGCTTCTATATCAACCTCGGTATCCAAAACTTCTCGTTGTGGTTGCATTCTTTCGTTGTTATCCTGTGGTGTCTGGAAATTGCTATTTTCGTCTGCCATTTGTGTTTCCTCGAAATTGTTTTTTCCTAGTAGTATTGGAGTAGGTGGGAAAAACTCTCAAAGCAAAGCCATCACGGCATATAAGTTTTGCTATACAAAAATTGCTCGAAACCTTACTTACTCCTCCAAAGTTTACTACGCACATTATAACACCAAGGAGCGTGATTGTCAATACCGCCAATCAATTTTACTATTCACTAGCGGTATATAACCGCACAATTTTCTCGTCCGTCGATTACCTCGCAGAATGCCTGCACGCTCTCCGCAATATTCATATCCGAGTTGTCAATTTTTATTGCATCATTAGCACATTTTAATGGCGAAATATCCCGCTCGCTATCCGCTTTGTCCCTTGCTTTGATTTCTGCCAAAATCTCGTCATATTTAGCACCTTCCGTGCCAATTAGTTCAGCGAATCGCCTCTTGGCACGCACCTCGGCAGACGCAGTCAAATAAAACTTGTGTGTGGCATTTGGTAATACAACAGAGCAAATATCACGCCCCTCCATTACAATATCGTTGCTCGCAGCAATGCCTCGCTGAATTTTGCGGAAATGCTCACGAATTAGTGGATATTTTGCTACCGTAGGGGTGATTATGCTGATTATTTCGGTGTGAAGTTGCGGAGTAATATTTTGATTGTCCAGGTATACCACCAGCGACTTGCCGTTTTCGCAGTTTTGCACTTCGTAACGCAAATCCAAATATTTAACCGCAGCACACACAACCGGCTCGCAGTTTATGTCAATATTCTTGTGTAAACACGCATACGCTAGGCTGCGATACAACGTCCCAGTGCTAAAATACAAATACCCGTAATGCTGTGCCAACTTCTTGGCAATGGTCGATTTCCCAGTGCCCGCAGGGCCGTCAATGGCAATCGAAACAGTGTCTCTGTCTGCTATTTGTGTGCTTTGCAAAGTTGCCGAACTTGCTACCGCTTGCTTGTCGTAATAGGGCAGAGAGTCGTTAACCAATTCCTCTTCATCTTGATTGACCACAGGGCAACGACCGCAAGGCATTACACCCTGCGCCAAAGTCTGCCCACTTTGCACCGCTTGTGCCAAGTCCTTTGCGGCATACATCGAAATTCTTAATTTATCAATTTGCTTTTTACCAATAATCATACTTGTTTACCTCACTCAATCCAAATTTTGCCCATTATAGCACACATTGCCTACGCTGGCAACTGATTTGAGGCTATCTTTTTCTGCGGCAGAGAAAGTGTTTTTTGTTGTCCGTTTTGCAGTAATAGACCCAATCCTAATTCGCTGCGAGTCGCTTCTTTATTAATCTTATCAAAAAAATGCCTATAACACTTGAAATTTGCGTAAATATCGGTTATAATGTTATTTACTAAATTTGTTAGGAGATGAAATATAATGCAGACAACATTCCGCACATGCAAATGTAATGATGTTACAAAACAAAATGAGGGACAAATCGTCCGTGTTGCAGGTTGGGTGGCTACTATTCGAGACCACGGTGGTATCACATTTATCGACTTGCGTGACCAGACAGGTATTGTCCAAGTTGTAGTTGAGGACGACTCAAAAATCAAGGGCGTAACCAAGGAGAGCGTAATCTCTGTCGAGGGTACTGTTACTAGCCGTGGTGAGGGTAATATTAACCCGAAACTTCACACTGGCGAAATCGAAATTGTAGCAAACACCGTTTCTTTGCTAGGTCCAGTTATGCAGCCGCTGCCATTTGAGGTAGAGGAGAGCAAAAAAATTCGTGAGGACGTAAGGCTAAAATACAGATACCTAGATATGCGTAACCCAGAGGTTTTTTCTAACCTCATTATGCGTAGCAAGGTAAACTCATTCTTGCGTAGCTCTATGGAGGCAATGGGCTTCGTAGAAATCGCAACCCCATTAATGAGTGCAGATAGCCCAGAGGGCGCTAGGTGCTTCCTAGTTCCCGCTCGTCAACACCCAGGCAAATTCTACTCACTCCCACAATCGCCGCAAATGTTCAAGCAGTTACTAATGGTAGGTGGTTTTGACCGTTATTACCAAATCGCCCCATGTTTTAGGGACGAGGACGCCCGTGCCGACCGTGCCGCTGGTGAGTTCTATCAGTTGGATATGGAGATGAGCTTCGCAACCCAAGAGGACTTGTTCGAAATCGGCGAAAAGCTATTCTATGACCTGTTTACCAAGTTCGGACACAAGGAGGTTAGCCCAGCCCCATTTAGACGCATTCCATTTAGAGAAAGTATGGAACTCTACGGTACCGACAAGCCTGACTTGCGTAACCCACTAATTATCAAAGATGTTACCACAGTGTTCCAAAACACCGAGTTCAACGCTTTCAAGGGTAGCACTGTCAAGGCTATCGCTGTGCACGACATTGCAGGCAAGCCTCGTAGTTTCTACGACACTTTGACCGCAAAAATGGTCGAGGTGGGTAGCAAAGGACTCGCTTGGATTAAGGTTGAGGCAAATGGCGAGTTTAATAGCCCTATTGCCAAATTCCTTTCTGACGCCGAGAAACAACAGTTGACCGAGATTTTGGAGGCAAAAGAGGGTACGAGTATCTTCCTTATTGCAAACAAGCCTCGTATCGCAACGAAACTCAGTGGTATGTTGCGTAACTTCTTGGGCGATGAGTTGAACCTCTGCGACCCAAACAAGTTCGCTCTCTGCTGGATTACCGACTTCCCAATGTACGAGTTGGACGATGACGGTGTGCTGCAATTCTGCCACAACCCATTCAACAAACCAGCTGGCGATTTGAGCAAATTGACCAAGGAAAACGCTTTGGAATTTAACGCATACCAGTTTGACCTTGTAGGTAACGGTATCGAATTGTTGAGCGGTGCAGAGCGTAACCACGACCCAAGAGCAATGCTCAAACTTATGGAAATCGTAGGTTACACCGAGGAGGATTGCAAGAACAAGTTCGGCGCTCTATACAATGCGTTCCAATTTGGTGCTCCACCACACGCAGGTATGGCGCTAGGTATCGACCGTGTACTAATGCTGTTTAATGACGAGCCAAACATTCGTGAGGTTATCGCATTCCCATTCACAAAATCAGCGTACGACCCTCTTATGGACGCTCCAAACTGCGTAAGTGAGAAGCAACTTGCTGAATTGAGTATCAAACTCGATATCAAGAAGGATTAATAAAATATCCCAAATTATAAACCAAACTATTCGTAAAAGGAGAAATTTATGATTACAGTAACCGATATGGAGTTGTCGTTCGGCGGTGCTCCATTGTTTAAGGATGTCAACCTAAAATTTACCCCAAACAACTGTTACGGCGTTATCGGCGCAAACGGTGCGGGCAAGTCGACATTTCTCAAAGTTTTGAGTGGCGACCTCGAGCCTAGCAAGGGTAGTGTGGACATTCCCGAGAACGAGCGCCTGTCTGTGCTTCGTCAAGACCACTTCGCTTTTGACCAATACTCAATTATGGATACCGTAATTATGGGTAACAAACGCCTTTACGAAATAATGAAGCAAAAAGACGAACTCTATGCCAAGCCCGACTTTTCCGAGGCTGACGGTATTCTTGCCGCAGAACTGGAGAGTGAATTTGCCGAAATGAACGGCTGGGAGGCGGAACTAGACGCCGCAAAACTCCTCAACGGTTTGGGCGTGCCAGAGAGCGAGCATTATAACCTAATGAGCGACCAAAACGGTGCAATAAAGGTAAAGGTTATGCTTGCCCAAGCACTTTTTGGTACTCCTGACATACTTTTACTAGATGAACCAACCAACCATATGGACCCCGAAAGTATCGAATGGTTGGAGGAGTTTATTATCAACTACCCAGGTACAGTTATTGTTGTTTCGCACGACCGCCACTTCCTCAATACTGTTTGCACCTATACCGTAGATATCGATTATGGCAAAATCAATATGTGGCCGGGTAACTACGACTTTTGGTACGAATCTAGCCAACTTATGCTCCAACAAATGAAGCAAGAGAACAAAAAGAAAGAAAAACGCATAGAAGAATTAAAAGAGTTTATTCGCCGTTTCGGTGCGAAAAAATCTCTGGCAAAGCAGGCAACCAGTAGAAAGAAAATGTTGGACAAAATCCAAATCGAGGATATGCCTGTTTCAAACCGTAAGTATCCTTATATCAACTTTAAGTACGAGAAAGAACTCGGCAAGGATATTATCGAGGCAAATAATATCACTTTTGTCCACGAGGGCAAGACTTTGCTAGACAAAGTTTCGTTCCGTATCGGTAGGGAGGATAAGGTGCTGGTGCTAGGCGAGAACGAAAACGCCGTTTCCGCACTTTTGTCGATAATCGCTGGGCAAGAAACCAATTTTGACGGCGAAATCCGTTGCGGCACAACCGTATTGCGTGGCGATTTGCCAAAAGATACCGCCAAATACTTTGACAACGACCTAAATATTACCGAATGGCTCGCCCAATTTAGCAAGGAGAGAGATGTTACATACTTGCGTGGATTTTTGGGTAGAATGTTGTTTAGCGGCGATGACAACCTCAAAAAGGTTAAGGTGCTGTCTGGTGGCGAAAAAGTACGATGTATGTTCAGTCGCCTTATGGTGATGAATGCTAATATGCTTATCCTTGACCAGCCTACAAACCACCTCGATTTGGAGAGTATTACCGCTCTTAATGAGGGGTTGGTAGACTACAAGGGCGTGCTAGTTTTCAGTTCTCACGACCACGAGTTGATGCAGAGTGTTGCAAACCGAATTTTTGAAATCAAGGACGGCAAACTCATCGACAGAATGTGTACTTATGAGGAATACTTGCAAAACAAAAAATAATTTAATAAATTAGGAGTTTTTATGAAGATTTATAATACTCTTGGCCGTGAGGTTAGCGAGTTTGTGCCACAACGCCCAAACGAAGTCGGTATGTATGTCTGCGGCTTGACCGTGTATATGCCACCTCATATGGGACACGCACGCACTTATGTTGCGTACGATGTCATAAAGAAGTATTTTGAGTACAAAGGGTACAAGGTCTTTTATGTACGCAATATCACCGATGTGGGTAGTATCGTGGGCGATGCTGACGAGGGCGAGGACAAAATCTTGTTAAAGGCTAACGAGATGAAAATGCACCCTCTGGAATTGGTAGACTACAATATTCAACAAATGTGGTACTACCTAGACGCTTTGCGTTGCGACCGTCCTAATATTAGCCCTCGTGCTACTGGGCATATTGTCGAAATCATCGAGGCAGTGCAAGCAATGATTGATAGGGGATATGCGTACGAACTGGACGGCAATGTGTACTGCGATGTAACCAAAATCAAAGGCTACGGAATGTTGAGTGGTAATACTTTGGAGGCCCTCAACGCAGGTGCTAGAATTGCTGTAACTGACGGCAAACACAGTCCTTATGACTTCGCCGTGTGGAAAAAGGCGCAGGATAATTCCGCCCTCCGCTGGAATAGCCCTTGGGGCGTTGGTTACCCAGGGTGGCATATCGAGTGTAGCGTAATGAGTACCAAATACCTAGGTAACCACTTTGATATTCACGGCGGCGGTTTGGATTTGCGTTTCCCTCATCACGAGAATGAGATTGCACAGAGTATCGCGCTGGGGCAAGGAAACCCTGCCGAATATTGGGTGCACACTGGTATGCTGCTTGCCCAAGACGGCTCAAAAATGAGTAAATCTGCAGGCAACTATGTTACTATTCACGATGCAGTGGCAAAATGGGGGGCAAAGAACCTGAGATGGGCTTTTGCTACCAGCCACTACCGTAGCCCTGTGCGCTACGGCGATGAAATTATGGAGTCTAGTGTCGCTGGACTAAACCGAATTGATAACTTTATCTTTAATCTAAAACGCAACGCCTCAGGTGTGCATAATGCTGAATTGAGCGAGAATTTGCACAGGTTCGTTGCCGAATTTGAGGCGGAAATGGATGACGACTTTAACTCGCCAAACGCAATCGCCGCCCTTTACAAATTTATCAGCAGTGCAAATGTAGCCGTAACCTCACATAACTATAATGAGGCTAATAGAGACGAGATTTTGTCTGTTTTACGCAGAGTTGATTCCATTTTCAAGTGCTTTGACTCGCTGAATGACGAGCAAAATACTGCCGACACTCGTGCCGAAACAGTCCAAAAATTGATTGACGAACGCAACGCATATCGCAAAAATCGTGATTTTGCCAAGGCTGACGAACTCAAAAAGCAAATTTTAGAAATGAATGTCGAGATTTTTGATAACAAAGACGGTACCACTACTTTCAAACTAAAATAGTGTTTGTGAATTTTTAGAAAAGCCCTTTTTGGGGCTTTTTGTTTTATTTTTCCAAAAATCTATTATTTTTTTGAAATTCCATCTTATTTTATTTGCATTTATTTTGTCGAATAGTGTAAAATAATAGTGCAACATTGTTTGGTGGGGCTTTGCCCCGAACCTCATATTTATCAATAATCAAGCAACTTTCATCATCTTGTCTTCCTGAGCCCGCCCTTGCAGAGTTGTATTCGAAGGAACTGTGAAGAGACGCAAGGCTCTGAACCCAATATTTAGTGGGTTCTGCTGACGCCTCATAGATTCCTCCAATACAGGCTAGCGCAGAGCGGGGTCGGAATGACATAAGGAAGAAAGCCTCCCAAAAACAACAAAAACAGGAGAAACAAAATTGAATAAAAAAGGCAGCAAAAAGCCCGAAGAAAAGGCTAATTATAGTGAATTGAATATTAATCAGAAACAAGCGACAAATTATGTAACCAAATCTATTTTGATTATAGTTGTTGCATTGCTCTTTACTTTTGTGTCACTCTTTATTTTGTTCAATTTCCTTTATCCGACAAACAATAATACTACAAACAACACGCACGCCTTGTCGAGTAGCACAACATATTACAAAAATGGCAGCAGTTTCTATACACTCTCGTCTAGTCAATCCCACTACAAATGTACGAACTCTGAACATAGCGGCTCAAACGACTATACTTCTAGTAGTGTAAGTGGTACTTGCTATTCTGAAAATACAAGTTATACCACGGTACATTATCCGCATTCTTGTCACCTCACAGGACTTACCTGTTACGCTAGTACTTCTGGCCCAATACATAATGGTGGTGTCACTTTTTACTGTGATTATTGTAACTCAAACATAGGTTATGGTTCTGCTAGTGAGTATGGTACCTCTTATTCAAGTTCAAGTATCTGTTCTGCAAGGAAATACCAATGCTCGTATTGTGATTCATATTTTTCATCGAATAGTACCGCTAGTTGCAGCAGCCGTGGCACATACAAAAGGTGTGATGAGTGTGGTGAGGATTGGAGTAGTTGTTCTTGTGGATATAGTTATTCTCATAGATTATCATATAGTTATACAAAATACACCTACAAAAATATCGACACAGGCTCAACTACGACCTCAACGAGTAGTTACTCAACTGCAACTGGCTACACAGTATCATACAATTCAAACGGCGGTAGCGGAACTATGTCTAGTCAATATTTCTTGCACGGACATTCACAAGCACTGACAGCAAATGCTTTCACTCGAACGAATTACAAGTTCAAGGGTTGGGCGACTAGCAGTAGCGGCTCGGTAACTTATACAGACAAGCAGAGCCTCAATCGTAGTTCGGGCAGTAATATGACGCTTTATGCAAATTGGGAGTTGCTGTCATTCACGGTTACGCTCGACAACCAAGAGGCGACAACTGCGGGAACTAC
>DHMD01000044.1 GCA_002405615.1 Christensenella sp. UBA4651
GCTTTGCCACCAAATAAGTTTGCCCACGGTCGAGGACGATGTCGCCCTCTCTAAAACTCACACGAATCGAACCGTCTTTCTCAGTAATCTCATCGTGCTTGGTATAGCGTACATCTTTGCGGATATACACACCATCAACCACATCACCGTCCTTTTTACGATGACGAACAATCGCACTAATAACCCAAGCGAGTGCCACGACTACCAGCACCGCACCGACCGCAATCAGTGCAATTTCACTCCAATCCATACACCTAATTCCTTTTTGTTTTTTTATAATTATACAGTTTTTGTAGGTTATTTACAAATATTTTTAATATATTTTCTATAATTTCTCTGCTTTTTGATAGCAAATTTGCAGAAAAATTCAACAAAAATGCCCAAAAAAATCAAAATAAATCAAAAAATCAAATCCTTTCTCTTGCTTAATCCCCCAAATACATAGCGAGGAACACAACACCAGCGACAAACAAGATACCCAAAATCACCGCCAAAGTAACCTTAAAAGGACTCAACGGAGTCTTGCCCGTAACTTTACCATTTTCGCCATTAACATAAAAATTATACAGCTTCCCCTTGTATGTGTGGTGTCCGACATAGACAGGCACTAGCACATACTTGTACTTTTGCTTCAAATACGCCGTCTTTACATTCAAATAATCTTTGGTATCGTAGTGGTAACGGCTCAAAATCTTACGCTCAATCTGCGCGCTCATCAAGTCCTTACCCTCTTCCCAACAAGCCTTACCGTCCTTGTTGTAGGTACTAGCCTTGAACCCACGCAAATACTTATCAGTATACGCAGGGGCAGTATTGGTGCTAAAAGGCGAAATCTTGTTTAGAGTAGTGGTCGTAATCGCACTACTCGCCTGCACGAGCAAATCATCAAAATTAACATCGATATTACCGCTCACATGGAAATACCTTGTATGTGACCCCTTGTCCGTACGCACAGTTTCACCTAGCCGCCCCTCATAACTCGACTTTGTTTCGCTATCAAATGTAAACACAGGGTTATATACACCGTGAATATTCTCTGGTCTAGCACTCTGCTTAAAAGCCCTCGGTGCAAAAAATCTCTTTTTGACCCATTTGAGCGCACATTCCGCCACCTTTTCCACAGGCATCTTGAAAGGCACAACCCCCTGTGGTTTGAGTCCTGGCAGTTCCTCCGTCTTGATTATGTGCGAAGTACCACAAAACGGACAAGTATGAGCCACATCTTGCTTGCTAATTATCTGCTTTGCACCACAAGTCTGACAACGATAAACATCAGCCTCTTTCCACACAGTCGCCTGCGTCAACAGCCCGTCAATATCTTGTTCGGTTACCGTACTCTCGTTAGCAATGTCAAAAGTTCCCCCACAGTAAAGGCACTTTGTTTTTTGCAATTTCGCATCAAAAACTGTTTCCCCACCACAATTCGGACACTTTTGAATAGAAGTAGCCACGCTCTCATCAGAATACAACTTTTCATCGATAGTTTTCTTCTTTTGGGGCGATTTCGCCTCCTCTCTCGACAGTTCGGCAGAGTTTACTTGTGTCTGTGATGAGGCATCTACAACCTCACTCTCATCTACCGCTCCGCTTTCTACCTCGTCCTTGACTTCATCTGTGTAAATCATTTTAATTTAGTTCCACACTCCGCACAGAATTTTGCGTTTGCCTTGACTTCAACTCCACAGTTTGGACAAGTTGGCTTCATATTCTGACCACATTCAGGACAAAACTTTGCATTTGCAGGCACATTCGCACCACAAACAGGGCAAACTTTACCAGCAACCGCAGAAGCGTTGTTCATTTGCTGCATATTTTGGGCGAAAATGTTACCCATTCCCATACCCATACCGAGTCCCATACCAGCCCCCATTGTGCCGCCAGCAGCGCCCGGATTCTTTGCCGCCTCTTTCATAGCATCCAAAGTCTCGACCTGGGTATATACATCGAGGTTTTTACGCAAAACACCCATACTAGCATTTTTGTCGAGTGCTTTTTCAATTTCCTCAGGAAGCGAGAAGTTCTCAAACACAAACTTTGTGAGTTTCAGACCGATTGCCTTAAAGTCGTCCGCAACCTTGTCCTCCACGATTTTTGACATCTCCTGCAAGTTCCCCGCCATATCGAGAATAGGTATCTGACTTTCGCCGATAACATCGCTAATTCCCGCAACGACAAAACTACGCAAGTAGTCCACAATCTCGTCCGAGTTGAATTGTACATTTGTACCACTCAAATTCTGCATAAACACATACGCATCATCCACCTTGAACGAGTAGTTACCGAACGCACGCACACGCACCGCACCGTAATCTCTATCCCTAATCAAAATCGGATTAACCGTACCCCATTTTTGGTTGGTAAACTGCTTGGTATTTACAAAATAAATGTCCGATTTGAAAGGCGTCTCAAAGCCGTACTTCCACGACATCAACTTTGTCAAAACTGGAATATTGTCTGTCGTCAATTTGTAGTAGCCCGGCAAGAATACATCAGCCAAACGCCCCTTGTCTACAAAAATAGCAACCTGACTCTCACGAACAGTCAACACAGAACCCTTGTTGATTTGGTCCTTTGTTACAGGAAATTTATAAACAATCAAATTACTGCTGGTATCCACCCATTCAATATTTTTTAGAATTCCCATAATGTATCTCCTCTATAATTTATGCACACATTATAACATACTTTGTTAAATTTTCCAAATATATGAGCAAAAAATTCGCAAAAAGAAAAGACATTTAGGTAATGCCCCCTTTGCCTCTTTTTATTCATTATCTAGATTGAATATTCTCGTTTATGCTCTCAATTGTCTTTTTTTTACTCACATCACGAGCAATCTGCACATATTTGCCAAGTTTCTGCACTGCACTGTGTACAAAAGTATTGCTAGTCGCCATACTCATATCACGCAAAACCCTAGCACGCTCGACAAAATTTCTAGCCCAGTCATCACTTTGCGCCAAAGAATTGACCAGCACCTCATTTAGCCCACGCACCTGTGCCTTGCCTATTTGCGGGTTGCACGCATTGATAGCACGCAAAGCGCCCACGCTACCGACCTGCCCCGCCTGATTGTCGATATTTGTTTCCAATTGATTGTTTAGGTAGCCATTCTTGTCAAAAATCTGACCAGAAGTCAAAATTTTGCTAACCATAACATTGGTTGCCAAATCACTACGCAAACCTTGCGTAACATCTACCATAGTAAAGCCAACTTTACTCTCCCCTGGACGAGCAGCAGCCTCCTCACTCTTGTTGTACGCAAAAGCAAAAGCACCGTTACCCATTTCGCCCATAGGGGTCTGCTCACAAATCGTAGCGAGCGCCATAACCTCAGATGTTGCCTCAAAACCTTCTCTATCAAAGTCCATAAACAAAATCTCCTTAGTTCATCGTTAAAGGATTTTAACACATTTTACCCAAAAAGTCCATACTTTAATTTAATTTTTTGTGAAATTTAATTTTTTTCCGATTTTTTTATTCCGCTCAAAAATGAAATTAAATATCCTTATTTTCTCTCGAACACCCAAAACACCTACTCCTTGTTCACAGCAGTAATCACGACATCAGCCCCAGTGTTGCAGACATTCTCAACCAAAACACCACCAAATTGCTTTTCTTTTGGTTCGGACGCAGTATGGATAGCACGCAAAACCTCAAAATACTTAATCTTGTCCACCGCCTTTGAGGTGCGCACTGCGAGCGTACCGCCGCCGCTCAACCGATAAACGGCAGTGATTGTACGCATAGGATTGATAAATTCTTGTTTACCATATTCCGCCCCACGAGGACAAGAATTCCCCTCAACTACGACCTCGCCCTTAACTTTCTTTACTGTCAAATGGCACCCAATCGGGCAACAAATACACACCGTTTCTAGAACTCTATCACTCATTTTATAACCTCGATTTCAAAATAAAGTTTGCCGTCCACGATTTTTGACTTGTCGACAGGGATAGTTTGCATTTCTCCAGCAGTAACAGCAGGGCAAGGCTTGCGACTAATCTCCACACCACCACTAATCGCCTTGATAATAACTCTCTTATAATTCTTGTTGACTCTGAAACTAATCTGCACCACACCCTCGCCTGTATCGTGGATATATTTTGGAGCGGTATACTTGATATGCTCGTCAAATTCCACCTTTAATTTAGGAGCGTCAATCGGCAGTTTACCCAGAGCAAACCTACCCGCAGCATTTCCTGCCGCCTCGCCCTCACGAGAGACATTATCCACCAAATCATTGACATGCAGCACATTGCCCGCCAAAAACAGCCCTTGCACATTAGTCATAAAATACTCGTCCACCGTATAACTGTTAGTAGCAGTACACCATTCCAACCCCAAGCCCGACACGACCTCATTTTCGGGTTGCAAACCGACCGACAATAGCAAAGTATCGCACTCGACAAACTTTTCTAACTCTCGTATTGGCTGTAATCTCTCATTGACAGGGGCGACAAAAATTCCCTCCAATCTATCCTTACCGACCGTCCGAGTAACAGTAGTCGACAAATGCAGCGGTATTTCAAAATCATTTAGACACTGAGTAATATTCCTCGCTAAGCCTCCGCTTGCGGGCATAATTTCATACACGCCGACAACCTTAGCCCCCTCGCAAGTAAGCCTCCTCGCCATAATCAGCCCAATATCGCCCGAACCCAAGATTGCTACCCGTTTACCGACATCTTTGCCGTCAATATTGATGAGTTTTTGGGCGCAGCCCGCCGTATAAATTCCGCTAGGCCGAGAGCCACAGAGCATAATCGCCCCCGCTGGACGCTCTCTACACCCTTGCGCAAGAATTACAGCCTTGCACTCCACTTCCAGCAAATCTTCCCCGCACAGAGCCTCCACCACAAACCCCGATTGCGTCTTGGTAATACTATCAACAAAACACCCCAAATGCGTAGAAATCAGCGGCTTGCCGCTAATCATATCTATCCAGCGGTGCGCATACTCAGGACCCGTCAATTCCTCATTAAACTTATGTAAGCCAAAACCGTTGTGTATGCACTGATTGAGTAT
>DHMD01000019.1 GCA_002405615.1 Christensenella sp. UBA4651
TCCTTTTTATATTGGCTGTGGTAAGGCAATCGGTGTGTTCCTGTATGACAATATAAGCAGTGGAATTTATCTTACTCGGAGTGCGTGGGTGATGATACCTTTGGGGTTAAGTAATATTACGAGCAGTATACTCAATGCGTTTAATTTGGAAGTCAAGAGTTTTGTAAATAACATATTAGGTGGAGCTATTCTGCTTATATTTGTTGTTGCGTTTAGTGGGCTACTTGGTGTTGATTCTCTGATTTTGGGGTTCGGTGCGTGTATGACTATTACCACAGTTCTTAACCTATTTATGCTAAAAAAACACACAAAATTGAATTTTTCGCTGCTAAAACCGCTATTTTTGATGATTTTGTTTATGATTCCTGCAAGTTTGCTCGCAAAATGGGTGTACGGCGTAATGCTGCTATGTATGCCTAAGGTTGTCGCACTGATGTTGGCCGCTGTTGCTGGGGTGGGAAGTTTTACGGTACTTTGTTGGCTGTTTAGATTGGTTGATATAACAAGTGTTTTGGTAAAGATTAACTTCAAAAAGCATAAAAAAACTGTAAATTCTGCATAAAAATTGCAAAAAAGATAAAACATACTAATATGTTAGTTTTATTATGTAGAGTTTTGATAATTTATTTGGTAGTACTAATTTATCTGCGAATTATGGGCAAGAGGCAGTTGGGAGAAATGCAGCCCTTTGAGTTGGTAATTACTCTATTGATTGCGGATATTGCCGCATTACCTATGACGCAGACGAGTATGCCAATGTCGTTTAGTTTTATTCCATTGACGACATTGGTAATAATTCATTTTTTTGTCAGCGTTTGTGCGAGGAAAAGTATTTTTTTGCGAAAAGTCGTAAATGGCAAACCTGTAATTGTTGTTTCACCTGATGGGATACAATACGATTCTCTAAAACAACTTAATATGTCGATGGACGACCTGATGGAAGGTATACGGGGTTGTAATTATTTTAGCGTGGAAGATGTGCTTTATGCGATAATTGAAACTAATGGCAAAATGTCAGTAATACCTAAAAAGGCCTCAAGCAATGTAACGGTAGAAGATGCAAAGTTGGAGTTGCCAGAAAACACTTTGCCGCTAATCTTGGTATCCGCTAGAAAAATGGTTACGCCTAATCTAAAGATTGCAAAAGTGGACAAAAAGTTTGTGATTGATACCCTAAATTCGTTAGAAATTACCGATGTCAAAAATGTATTATTATTCACTATTGATACAGAAGGTGAATGCTTTGTGGAAACTATGGACGGGCAAACCTATAATACGAAATTAGACTACAAAGGAGACTGGTAAATGATAACAAAAAAATTTTGGGCCATTCTAGTCTTAATTATAATTGTGGGTGGTTTGGCGACATTTGAGCAGGTGTATACTGACCAAACTGTGGCTACACTCAAAACAGAGATTGCAACGCTCGATACCCTTATTGATAGCAATAATTTGGAGCAAAGTAGGGTAAAATCACAAAAAATCATTGATTTTTGGAAAGAAAAGGAAACAATCATTTGCCTTTTTGTAGATTATCGTGATATAGAATCAATTGGTAAACAGGCAGATTTGGTCAAATCCCATCTTGAAAATGAGGACTTTGAATTGGCAAAAGTTGAGTGCAATACACTCCAACATGTGGTTACTACTTTCGGTGAAATGATAGGTTTTGACTGGCATAATATTTTCTAAAATTGCTAGAAATTTATAATTTTCTTGCGTTAATATTTATAATTAAATGTGTATATTATAACAATATGCATAATTTAACAAAAACACATTTTTTGTAAAAGTTACCTAAAATAGGTGCTTTTTTTTATTTTATTTGTTATAATAGATTATATTGTAGTTTTAGGAAGATAGAATGTATTTAATAGAACCAGTAAAAACCAAAAAACAATTGAAGCAATTTGTTAAGTTTCAACTAGATTTATACAAAGGGTGTGAGTACTTTGTGCCACCTTTTGCTAGTGATGAGATGCTCAACCTTGACCCGAGTCGTAGTCCATACCAGAGGTCGGGAGCGACTGCGCAATGCTTCTTGTGCAGAGATAACAGTGGTAGAATTGTTGGGCGAGTTTGTGGTATTGTGAGCCATTTATACAATGAAAAGAATAATGAGAAGCGTGTGAGGGTTAGCCGCTTTGATTGTATTGATGACGCCGAGGTTGCAAAGTTATTGTTTGAAGCGGTGGAAAATTGGGGGCGTGAGCAAGGAATGGAAGAAATTCACGGCCCTCTGGGCTTTACGGATATGGAGCGTGAAGGTTTGCTTATCGAGGGATTTGATACGATTTCCACGCTCAATACCCAGTACTATTATCCTTATTTTGAGAAGATGTTTGTAGACAATGGCTATCAAAAAGAGGTTGACTGGATTGAGTACCGCTTTTGGAGAACAAAAAGTAGCGATGCTCGTACAGGTAGGTTGAGCGATACTATTGAGAAGCGTGCGGGTATTCACGAATTGGAAATCAAGAGTATTCCTTGGCTTATCAAAAATTATTATGACGAGATTTTTGATGTTTTGGACGAGGCGTACGGCTCGCTCTATGGTACTGTTCCGATTACGCAAGACATTCGAGAGAGTGTAGTTGGGCAATTTAAGTTGATTCTCAAAAAAGATTTGATTTCAATCCTTGTGGACGAGAATGAGCGTGTCGTTGGCGTGGGGATTTTGATGCCGAGCATAGCGCAATCCGTTCACGACTGCAACGGCAAGTTGTTCCCGTTCGGCTGGATGAAAGTTTTGCACGAACTCAATCACCCCAAAGCCCTAGAAATGCTACTCATCGGAGTTAAGAAAGAATACAAGGACAAGGGAATTACTTCGATAATTTTCCACCACATTTTGGATAGGATTGCCAAGCACTACGATGATATAGATTTCTGCGAAACCAATCTACAATTGGAAGAAAACTACAAGGTTCAGCAGTTGTTTACCAAGGCTTTTGATACAAAACAAATGCGCCGTAGGCGTTGCTATTGCAAGAGTTTGACTGACAAGCCTGTGCATATCAAGAAGTGTTTTGCCGAGGAGGA
>DHMD01000055.1 GCA_002405615.1 Christensenella sp. UBA4651
TTTATTAATCATTTTTACAAATAATTTAACTTATTTATCCTTTTTATCATTCGGGTTAATCAAGCCATATAAAATAAAATCGTAATACACACCATCACGCAGAATTTGCTCCTTGCGCACCCCCTCTTGCACAAACCCGCACTTCTCGATTACACGCCCTGATTGCGTATTAAATGAATAATATCCACCAAAAATCTTGTGCAATCCCAAGCCAAAACCCACCTCAATTACTTTTTTCAGCGCTTCTGTGGCATATCCACGCCCCCAATAAGACTCGCCCAACCAATAGCCGAACTCAGCAACATTATTCTTTTTATCCAAAATCAGCGTCAAAACTCCAACAAACTCACCCGTTTCCTTTAATTCGATACCAAATTCAAAGGGTTTTTCTCCCCAATCCTTGATACATATGGCGATAGAATCTTCCGCATCTTTTAGTGTGTAAGGGCTAGGCAGTTTGGCGAGATTTTTTGCCAAAATTTTGTTATCCGCCAAAACAGCCATTTGCGGAGCATCTTGCCTTGTTAATTTACGCAAAACCAGCCTTTCTGTGAGAACTTTATCATCTTTTATCGCAAAATTTCGTTCCATATACCTCGCTCCTCGCAAATTTTCATACAAAAAATAGCAAACTCTATCGATAAAGTCAGATAAAATCGCACAACGGCAATAATAAATTCCCCCGCCCTCCTTGAAAATCGCAACCATTTGTGATATAATGAATAAAACAGTTTGGGGGATAATTATGGCAGAAACAAAGAAAAGTAATGTCGGGGTTGTGCTAGTCAACGACCTAGGACTATATAACACTAGATTTTTTATACCGCTACAACGGTTGCAAGGTAAGCGTGAAGACATGAGTTTCCTTATCATAAATCTACAATATGTCAACAATACAAACTCAAAACTCACCCCACCCAAAGAACCTTTTGACAACAACTGGCGACCACCAGAATACGGCAAACCTCTCTTTTTAATCAAGGAAAATCGAGTTCCCGCAAAGTTGGCAAAACTTTATTTGGATACCTACTCTCTTGACGGCAAGTTTGGTAAAATTGCCGATTTGGGCTACATTTGCGTACCCGATATTGAGAAAGTATGCAAATACATTTCCTCACCCAACCCAATTATTCAGAGGCAAGCGGCTCAGATTTTGGAGCGTGATAAAACAGTTATCGACCTACTCTACACCGCCCTAGAACTCCAAGACGATATTCAAGACCAAAAACTACGAGAAAAAACGACCCAATCTATATTTCTAGCCCTTGTTGACGGACTAAAAGGCGCACCACTTAGCCACAAATTCGATTTACCAAAAGTACTAACCAGTCGTACAGAAAGGCTAAAACTTGCACAAGGTTCAGAGCAAAAATACGCCGAAATCACGCAAACAGCCGCAAAAAATGTCTTTTTGGAGGGGCGTAGCCTCGCCTACCCTCAACCCAGTCAAAGCAGATAAAGGAGCGAATTATGGCAGAAACAATAAACATTCAAGAATTAGTTATGAGAGATGTCGTACATGTAACCGTACCGCACGACTATTTTGGCACACAGATATCAGACAAGCCGATTTTCGGCACAAATGACGCAAAGAAACTCGGATTTGAGCCACTTCCTGCGCCAGGACTAGAAAAACCTATCATCTATATGCCCGCAGCAATGCAAAAAGACCCACAAGCCAATATGCTCAAAACGTATCTCACCCGTGATAAGTGGGAATACTTGCGCTATGCTCAACTCGATATGGCAGGGAAATTTGAGGACACTTTGGCATACAGGGAAAAGAACGGCATTACTACGGATAGAACCCTATTATTAGGCTTACAGTACTTTATGCTCGGAATGCTACGATACTCAAATTTCAATTTCCTGATAGATTTCAACGAGTTGAATAGGATTTCCCTAAAGCCTACCTCAGAGGCTCTCAAAGACCTCTATATTCTCAACGCAGCCGCAACTCAAAACCTAAATTGGGCGATTATCAAAAATACAAACCTAAACAAAACTTGTCCTACTCTCGGCAGAGATTTGCTTTTTGAGGCACTCAAACTGCGTAATCCACCCGAATATACCCCCCAAATCGGCAATTCTTACTTGCACCGCTACGTATATTTGCGTGATAAGGTGTTGAGCAATCAATCTTGCACCCCTTGGTCATACGAACCATACCAGACTGACTTGACCGCCGATAGTATAAAAGCAGAATTCAAAACTATGAAAAACAGTTGCAATCAGCCCACACAGCAAAAATAATCAAAAAAATAGCATTTAATTAGCAAAAATAGTAAAATACTCAAAAAAGTCCACTTTATATTAGCGGACTTTTTTTAATGTCAAACATATTGTAACAAATTTGCAAAAAAATACTTATACTGAATTAAAAAAGGCAGATTTTATTATGGAAGTTAAATATTATTTACAAATGCAACCGAGTAATTTGAACACTGATAATACACAAAATTTACAGTATAATAGCAATTTTTTGCAACATAGTCGCACAAATTCATTATATACCCCTCTAATTTTGATTAACTCAACCAACACACTTGAACCTCATTTCCCAGCACGAGTAGTGGCTCGGCAAAACGGAAACTCAACCCTACTCGACTTTTTTATACCGTGCGGAAAGTGCGGCGACAAAGGAGAAAAAGGCGATTGTGGAGATAAGGGCGACAAAGGAGACCGTGGTGAGAAAGGAGAAAAAGGCGATAAGGGAGACACTGGTCAAAAAGGCGATAGAGGCGACACCGGCGAAAAAGGAGAGCAAGGGGAAAAAGGAGAAAGGGGCGAGCGTGGCAATGATGGACTTACTCCCAACATCAATGCAACGATTTACAACTCTATTTCGCAAACCGCAGTTACAGGTAAAAACCTAGAACTAGACGAAATTCTAACCAACAACAATATGACTCTCGGCGAAGACACCATAGTTGTCCCCGCTTATGGCGCATATTATATCAATTTTTTTGTAAACAACTCATCAACAGCAACAAGCGGAGATTGTGTCGCTATAGCAATAAATGGTACTCCGTTAAACACGACTCGCCGCCCAATCATTACAAATTCTGGCACAAATGGTAGCGTTATCCTTAATCTAAATCCAAATGACGCCATTTCTCTTGTGCCGTATGTTACCAATAGCAAAATAATCACAGCCTCAGGCTCGCCCAGCGCCGAACTAACCGTTATGCTCATCGCCAACCGTTTTATCCCAACTACTTAAAGTTATTAGTCGAACTAAAAAGAAAAGCACCAAACGGCGCTTTTGTTATTTATTTTATCATTTTGGGATTCGGCTTCACCACTTTTTGCAATGACGCAGAATTGCGTAGTCAGAAAGACCGCACCATTTCCCCCAGCAGAATTTGCGCAAGACTAGGAGCAGGCCGAATATTTTGAGGGCGCATAGTAAACTTATGTAACCGAAAAATATATCGGCTCGGGACGCAGTATTGCGAAGTAAACGCTCTTTTCGCCACTAGAAACAAGCAAGTCTAGAAATAAAAAAATTTTGAGGCAGGCGTGTATTACTCATACATAACTGTCTCAAAATTTTTGCAATGACGCAGAATTGC
>DHMD01000003.1 GCA_002405615.1 Christensenella sp. UBA4651
CATAAAATCTTATTGTATGATGATTTGTTTTTTTGGTATTTGGTTTTAAGTCTTAAAAATTTTATCGTAAGTTTTTCTGCTTCTTTTTGCGATGAAAATAGTCTACTTTTTAATGCAGGGGCATATCAACAATATGTTCATTTAGCAACACAAATGAGACAAAGTGGCGAAATAGACTCAAAAACAGGCGATTTCAAAAAAGAATTGGAAGTGAGATTTGAAAATCAAATGTTTGATAGCGATGAATATCATAGAGAATTATTTTTTAGTAATAATGGAGGATTGATGAGCGTTAATGATGACTATACAAAATTACAATTTGTCTCCCCCAACCAAGCCTTATTCACAAGAGGACAGCCTATTACCACCTCCCCACTAGGCAAATACTATTTTGAATTAAGCGATAATAAAGACATATATATTGAATTTTTTGATAGAATCTACCCAAGCATTACCAATCCCCCAAAAGGCTGGAGCAAAGAAATGATGCAAAAACTAGAATTGAAGCTAGAGTAAAGGATTCCCAATGCCCCATCCCCTATTAGAAACAGATAGCCTAGAATGCGCTCACAAAGGTAAAGTCCTGCTTCAATCAAGCACCAAAGACATAATGTGTGTGCAAGATTGCAACAATGACGCAGGAATGATAAGTTTGCAAGACTTAGCAAACGCCACCATTATAGGCTGCACGAATAATATCGCAGGTGTGCCTAGCCCTTGCACAAAATTAGTCAATATCCAAAACTCTATTTGCTCTACAATGCTAGAAATAAATAATCAAAAAATAGTCCTAGCCCAAGCCATCTCTCAAGTCCTAACGGACAAAGGCTCACCGCTAATCCTGCAAGGGCAACCAAAAGCAAAGGATATTTTCGAGCTAGATGAGGATATAGCAGATTTTGATAATGCAAAAAATGGCAACGAAAATGCAGAATCTATAAGCAAATCTAGCGCAAAATCTAACGAATCTAATTCAAAATCCAATACAACAGCAAACACAGATTCTAGCAATTCAAAATCCACGCAAGATTCACAAAAAGAAATATTAGAAATGTATTTTAGCTATGGGGAGGAGCGCAAGAGAATCAAAACAGATTCCAAGATAAAAAGTGATGTGAATTTGCATATCGTTACACAAGGCTACAAGCTAGGCGAATCGCTAGAAATTACACTAGAATCTGACGATGGCAGGACAATCAATGCAAATGGCAATGTAAATGAAAACGGCGAAGTAGTGATATATAATGTATTTACAAAAAATAAGGAGTAAAAATGTTGGTTTGCAAAGTAAAGTGTGGAGATAAAGAAGCAACAATAAGAATACAAAGACCAAATTTTGATGATTGTAAAATGGCTTATGAAAAGATAAGTAAGTTGGATAATATTGATAATAATAAAATTGAAGAATCTAAAAATAGGCTTTATATCGCAATACTCAAAAAGCAATTATCTAAAGAGAAAATGGCTAAATACACCGAAGAAATGCTTAATAAATATGTATTTTCAGAAATAACATATTTTAATGTTGGGGGCGGAGCTTATCAGCAGTTTATAAATGATTGGGATTTTTACTATAATACTTGCGCTTTGCGCATAAGCTATGCCCTAAATCAAACCAATATTCCAATAAAGACTATGACAAATCAGCTTATAGACAGGAATTATACGGGTGATGACAAACAACTGTATTATTTAGGTGTTTTTGATATTGTAAATTTGCTTAATAAAAATTGGAAAAAACTTACTTGGCAGAAACCTACTTTTAATCAAGTAAAGCAAAAAATACAATGTGGTTGTTCGGAGGATTTTTACAAAAATATGACAACAAAAGCAGAAAACAAAACTTTTTTTGGCGAATTGCAATCATTGCAAATAAAGGGTATTGTAGCAATGATTGGCACAAGTGGTCTAAGACATACTACACTATGGGATATTGATAACTTTGTTGATGTAAAGATTGGTATAAGTAAAAACTATTTAAACAAAACAGATTATATAATAAGAGAATGTTATTTTTGGGATATGAAATGAAAAAGATTATTATATTAGTAAGTTATGTTTTAATTATCAATACAAACGCGTGTAGTCTTACTCATTCATATAACCCCAGCGATGTATTATCTAATCAATTACTGCTTTTTAAGGTAAATGCACGACATTATTATAAGGCTTGGGCTATTGGATATTGTTTGGGATATTACATAGTAGAGAATAATGTTACTGTAATTTTTGATACACAATTAGATGTTGATAAAATCGCCTATGTTAAGGGCATTGAGCCATTAAAAGAGTTGCAAAGCTACATAGATTCAAAAAAAGACTATTTTGAAAAAGACAAAGTAAATCGTTGTTTAAAATTAGTCATACCAACAAGTAAAATCAATGGAATAGTTACTCTTGAAGACGAAATCGAGCGAATTGTAAAAAAATACTGCAAAGAGTGTAAGTGAATCCAAAATGTTTAAGATTTAATTAAATAAAATCTAAAAAATCACAAGAAATCTAAATGCCAAAGCTAAATCCATTGCTTGAATCTGACAATATAGGACGCGCTCATATTTACTTCAATCAGTTTCCATAAAATGCGCCCACAATGCCAAATCCCCACTTTGCCAAATAAACCAAACAAATCAAACACATTAAGCAAGTTAAACAATTTTACATTAAACAATTTTTCGGTATTATGTTGCTTTTCATCTCTAAATAAGGA
>DHMD01000009.1:0-1428 GCA_002405615.1 Christensenella sp. UBA4651
ATTATATCAATAATATTGAAAAATAACAAATATTTAACAAAAAAAATCTAAAATGAATATAAATATTTCAAATGTCTAACTAGGAGGTTTTATGAAAAAATTAGCATTTATGCTAGCAGTTCTGATGTTACCGATATTGAGTATTTGCTTTGTCGGATGTAGCGGAACTGATAGCAACAAAATTGTGTTGAGTGAGGTTACGCACAGCATCTTCTATGCCCCTCTATATATAGCACTCAATAATGATTATTTCAAAGATGAAGGTCTTACGGTGGAGTTGATAAACGGTAATGGTAGCAACAATGTAATGACTTCTATAATTTCTGGTCAAGCGACCATCGGTCTAGCGGGGCCTGAAACTGCTGTTTATACAGCCCAACAAAGTGATGACGGCAAGTCTCCAAAAGTTTTTGGTGGGCTTACCGCTTGTGATGGTTCTTTCTTGATTGGCAGAACGGTTGACCCTGATTTTGAAATCAATGATTTGAAAGGCAAGACGATAATTGCAGGTCGCAGAGGTGGAATGCCAGCAATGACGCTCGAATACGCCCTTAAACAACAAGGCTTGATTGCGGGGCGTGATTACACACTAAATCTTGAATATGATTTTGGAATGGTAGCAACTGTATTTGAGTCGGGTATCGGCGATTACTGCACAATGTTTGAACCTGTGGCTAGCAGTTATCAAGAAGCTGGCAAGGGGGCAATTGTCGCTTCAATCGGTGCTTTGGGTGGTGCTGTGCCGTACACAGGTTTTATAGCAACACAAGAGTTTCTTGGCAAAAATTCGCTCAAAGCAGAACAGTTCTTGCGTGCTGTATACCGTGGATACTTGTATCTGATGAATGCTCCAATAAATGATGTTGCAACAGCACTCTCACCAAGCTTTGCTAGCACTAGCACATCAAATATCAAGGCTGCAATCGAAAACTATAAAGGGTTAAATGCTTTTGCGAGTACGCCAGTAATAAATCAAAATAACTATGAGCGTTTGTGTAATATTATCCGAAATGCCGGTGAATTGACTGGCTCAGTAGATTTTGATAAAGTTGTTGACAACACAATCGCAGAAAAAGTTGTAAATTACTTTGGCTTTGCCTAAATTTTCTATCAAATTCCCTCGTTTTTGAGGGATTTTTTGTTTTAGTAACATTTTACGACATTTATAAATATAATGGCAATGTAAACCATATCAAAAGGGCTAATCATGGAACATTTACTTTCGTTAAAAGATGTAACTTATAATTATCACACTCTGAAAGATGAAACACAAGCAATAAAATCTATTACAATGTTTGCCGATGACAAAGAATTTGTATCTATTGTCGGGCCAAGCGGTTGTGGTAAAACCACCCTACTCTCACTAATAGCGGGCATTTTATCTCCTAGTGGAGGTACAATAACCCTAGGCGGTGAACCACTTGCAAG
>DHMD01000009.1:1455-22069 GCA_002405615.1 Christensenella sp. UBA4651
AAAAAGAATAAGATTGGCTATATGTTCCAGCGCGACCATCTATTTGAATGGAGAACTGTTCTACAAAATGTGAAACTAGGGCTAGAAATCAACAAAGACAAAAGTCCTGAAAGTCTAGCATATGTAAATGAGCTGCTCAAAAAATATGGTTTACAAGACTTTAAGGGGAAATACCCTGCCCACCTCAGCGGAGGGATGCGACAACGAGTTGCGTTGATACGCACTTTGGCCATGCGACCTGAAATCCTGTTGCTAGATGAACCGTTTGGAGCTCTGGACTATCAAACTAAACGCATAGTAATTCAAGATGTAAGCAACATAATAGCGAACGAGCAAAAAACAAGCATCTTGGTTACACATGACTTGAACGAAGCGGTTAGCTTGTCGGACAGAATCGTTGTCTTATCAAAACGCCCAAGTGAGGTCAAAAAAGTCTTTGTGTCAAACTTGCGTTCTATCCCTTCTATTGATGATAGGAAAAACACAGATGAATACAAGGATTTGGTAGACAAAATTTGGAAGGAGTTAATCTAAATCAAGTGAAACAAATCAATTACTCAAAGGAACACGCAAAATTTTTAGCCCGACACAAGCATCGAAAGATATTTATTTTGAGCGCACAAATTGGCCTGCTCGTACTATTCTTGGCATTGTGGGAAATCTTTGCATATTTCAACTTGATAAACACACTTATATTTAGTAGTCCTAGCCGAATAATCGCCACAATAGGTAAACTCTACACTTCTGGCGAATTGTTCTACCATATAGGTATCACCTTGTATGAAACACTATTAGGATTTGTTATCTCTACTGTTCTAGGCGTGCTTATTGCGATAATACTCTGGTGGAGCGAAACACTGCGAAAGATTCTAGACCCGTACATCGTGGTGCTAAATTCACTCCCAAAAATTGCACTAGGTCCAATAGTTATAATTTGGTTCGGTGCGGGTATGCAAAGTATAATTGTTATTTGTATTCTAATTACTATAATAATAACTATAATAAGTATGCTAAATGCCTTCCGAAGTTGTGATAAGGATAAAATACTCCTAATGCAATCAATGGGAGCAAATAAATTCCAAATCCTATACAAACTCATACTTCCCGCCTCTGTTCCACAGTTTATTTCTGTTCTAAAAATAAGCATAGGTATGAGTTGGGTCGGCTCAATAATGGGAGAATACCTAATAAGTAGCGCAGGTTTGGGTTATTTGATTGTGTATGGCAGTCAAGTCTTCAAACTTGATTTGGTAATGGCAAGTACACTACTATTATGTATACTAGCAAGTCTAATGTATGTGATAGTAAACTATATAGAAAAACTGGTCAATAAAAAGCGAAACTAACAAAACAACAATCATAACGACTTTTACTATACGGTAAAGGTCGTTTTTTAATCAGGAAATATTCGCCTCCCTCTAATTTTCTCTATCAGTCTTTTCTCAATTGTGTCCATAAGGTGTGAACTATAAAAACTAAAATAGCCGTATCTATTCATAACTATATGGTCCACAAATCCTATGCCTTTACTCTTGCAAAATGCAAAGACTTTCTCTGTCGTGGCAATATCTTCAACAGATGGATAGAATGAACCTTCGGGGTGATTGTGAGAAATAATAATCTTGCACCCCTTATGAAGTCTAGTAAGTTCTGAAATTCTATCCAAATCAAGAGAAACGCTATTGACACTACCGTGGCTCAAAATTGTATAATGCAAAACCTCACGCCTATTATTCAGAATAAATAGGACTAACATCTCATGGTCAACATCTTGATAGATTTTGTGTAAAAATTTGATTATTGAGGACAAATTAACTAATCTATCTTCTATTCTGGTGTCTAGATGAAATTTGGAAAACAGAAACAATTTACAAATGCAAACTAACTTTTCAGCAATACTATCGCCTATTCCCTCAATTTCCAAAAGTTTGTCATATGTAGCTAGCCGACAAAACTTATTGAAACTGCCGTATTTCGCCAAAATTCTCTTGGCAATTTCGTTGGTATCGCCTCTGCGCATTGGGCATTGCAACAGCATTTCGATTGCCAACTCCTCACTCATCTGATGAATATCAGTCTGCATAACTCTTGTTCTAATTCTCTCATAGTGTCCTAAATGCAACTTCGGGTCTTTTCTCATTAGCGTATCCTCTAAAACAAGTAAATAATTATCAAAAAAATGTTCTACTTATTTCGAAACCTATTATAGCACAAATTTCGCAAAACGCAACAATTTTTCGAAAAGTTTTTCAAAAAATTTTATTATTGAATATTTTTGTAAAGATAATGACAAAACACAGGCTATAAACCTGTGTTTACAATTTTATATAAGTTGTCAAATATCCCCACCTTACATTATGAAAGACATTCTGCTGTGAGGATACCACAAAGCCGTCAAGTTAGACAGTTGCTTTGCTGTGTGATTGTGCAGAATTTCTTTCCCTGTCAACGTATTACACAAGTAAAGCGACTTTCCTTGTTAGGAACAAGCAAGACTAGGAGTATAGGAGTATGCCAAATATTTTGAGGGCGCATAGTAGACCTATGTAACCGAAAAATATATTGGCTCGGGACGAAGTATTGCGATGTTTATAACAAGGAAATTAGTCTTTCATATTTACATTATGAAAGACATTCTGCACATCATCATTCTCCTCCAAATTGTCGAGCATTTTGACAAAAGACTCGTACTTGTCATCTGGAAGGTCGATAGTGCTAGTAGGAATCATCTCCAATTCGGCAGAAACCACCTCGAACCCTTGCGCCAAGAGTTTATCGCGCATTAGCGCTAATTTAGTAGAATTACCCTCAAAAGTATATCCCTCGGGAGCGATGTCTACATCATCGGCCTCAATATCCATAGCGAGCATCATAACATCGTCCTCGCTCATTCCGCTCTTTGCCTTTGTTGCGACAATTGCCTTATTATCAAACATAAACGCAACACTACCGGGGCCACCCAATGCACCGCCTGCTCTATCGAAAATGTGGCGAACATCACTAGAAGCTCTGTTTTTGTTATCGGTCAAAATATCACAAATAACCGCACTACCGCCTGGGCCGTAGCCCTCGTAAACCATTGATTCGTAGTTGATAGAACTATCCTCGCCGCTCGCTTTTTTGATTGAACGCTGGATATTGTCATTCGGCATATTATTACTCCTAGCCTTGGCAATAACAGTAGCAAGCCTAGGGTTGTTGGCTGGGTCAGGGCCGCCTGCTTTGACCGCAACAGCGATTTCCTTACCGATTTTGGTAAAGATTTTACCACGTGCTTGGTCTGTCTTCTCTTTTGCATGCTTGATTGTTGACCATTTACTATGACCTGACATAAAAACTCTCCTCCTAATAATTAGATAATTTACTCATTAAAATTGCCCCAGCGACCGCAACATTGAGCGATTCAACATTATTACGCATAGGGATTGACAATTTGGCCGAAACCAAATCATCAATTTGACTAGAAATTCCGTTAGCCTCATTACCGAGCACCAGACCTAAAATTTGACTAGGTCTATTAAATTCAAATACATTTTGCCCAATCATTTCCGCCTTAAACAAAGCAAATTCTTGATTGAGTCTAACCACATCGTCAAAACTTACCTTATATAGTTCGACATCAAAAATTGTTCCCATTGTAGAACGCAAGACTTTGTCGTTTCGCCAATCAACGCAATTTAGCATATAAATCTGCCTAAATCCAAAAGCGAGCGCAGAACGAATAATTGTCCCCAGGTTCCCTGGGTCAGACACGCCGTCTAACACCAAAAAATCGCCATTCGGGAGCTGAAAATCGCAACAACCATATTTCACAACAGCAAAAACTCCGCTAGGCGAAACCGTGCTAGACAGCGCCTCGGCGATTTCTGAACTGATTAAAACACAATCAAACTCTGCCTCATTTACAAACTCGGGCTTTGCGACAAATAAAATTGTCTTTATCGGAATTTTGCGCTTGATTGCCTCAAAAACGAACCTTTCTCCCTCAATCAAAAACTCATCAGAGCGGTTCTTCTTATGTTTCGATTTAAGCAAATCTTTTATAAAGTCGTTTGACTTGCTAGATATTTCTCTAATCATATCACCAAAAATAGTTTTGCTTTTTGAGGGCAAAACTATTTCCTTTTTATTATTATTTTGCAACTGCTTGCTTTGCTGTTTCTACAAGTTTAGCGAAACTTGTAGCATCGTTTACAGCCATATCAGCCAAAACTTTACGGTTAAGGTCGATGTTTGCAGTCTTCAACCCGTGCATAAATACACTGTATGAAACGCCGTTTTGACGGCAACCTGCGTTGATACGAGCAATCCAAAGAGTGCGCATATCACGTTTCTTCAAGCGGCGACCAACATAAGCGTAGTTACCAGATTTCATTACCTGCTCTTTTGCAGTCTTGAACAATTTTGATTTGCCATCGTAGTAACCTTTGGCTTTCTTCAAAATTTTGTTTCTTTTCTTAATAGCGTGTGTACCATTTTTAATTCTCATATACTATTCCCTCCTTCCTACACTTTTAATGCTCTTGCGATTTTAGGTTGGTCTGCTTTTGCAACAGTGCTACCAGCACGCATCTTCATTTTTCTCTTACTTGATTTCTTGGTCATAATGTGGCTTCTGTTTTGGCAACCACGTTTGATGACGCCGTTTTTGTTCATTCTAAAACGCTTTTTAGCTGAACTCTTTGTCTTCATTTTAGGCATAATTCTCTCTCCTTAAAATATTATTTTTTATTTTTTGGGGCAAGTATCATTGTAATTACAGAACCAGATAATAGCGGTTTCTGATCCATCACACAAAATTCTTGCAACATTTCGTAGAACTTGTTCATATTGTCGATACCAAAGTGGGCAAAGTTTGCCATTCTACCACGCACACCCTTGATAATTACACGAACCTTATCGCCGTTTTGCAGAAATTTGGCTACTTGATTAGCCTTGTAACGCATATCGTGATCCTCAATTCTCATAGATAATTCCATACCTTTGATGTCTGCGACCTTCTGCTTTTTCTTGGCGTCCTTATCACGCTTTTGTGCAATGAATTTGTATTTGCCATAGTTCATAATACGGCAAACGATTGGGTCAGCATTTGGGTTAATTGCAACCAAATCTAGTCCAGCGTCCTCGGCTTGAGTCAAGGCATCAGCTATACTAAAAATGCCCAACTGCTCTCCTTGCTCTCCTAATAGACGAACCTCTTTGGCAACAATTTGCTCGTTGATTGCTAATTCCTTAATGATATATATCCTCCTAAAAAAATATTGTAACAAAGAAAGAAGTGGGTACAAAAACCCCACTTCAATATCAAAAAAATCGATAATAACAAACCAATCTAGGTATCCCGACTGGTGAGAAGTGAGTGCTTCTTCTTTGTACATACGCTTCTATTATAGCATATAGATATGAATTTTGCAATAGTTTTATGCAAAATATTCATAAAATTTGATTAAATTATTTGATTTCCTTTGTTTGGATTTCGTTTTGCAATAGTTTAATAAGGTCGTCCAATTTGAATTTCCCCAAATCGCCTAACTTACGGTGGCGAACGGTTACAGTTTGTTCTGCGACCTCTTCATCGCCCAAAATCAGCATATAGGGTATCTTTTGGAGTTGAGCCTCACGGATTTTGTAGCCGACTTTCTCATTTCTCTTGTCAAATTCGACTCTAATGCCCGCCTTGTCAAGTGCTGCGGCAACAGCCTCTGCGTACTCATTTTGTTTCTCTGAAATATTGATAACTTCTACTTGAATTGGTGCAAGCCATAGAGGGAAAGCTCCCGCAAAGTTTTCGGTCATAATTCCCAGGAAACGGTCGAGAGAACCGTAAATTACACGGTGAATCATAATAGGTTCACGCTTGCTACCATCTGCATCAATATAGCTCAATTCAAAACGCTTTGGCAACTGCATATCCAACTGAATTGTACCACATTGCCAAGTCCTACCCAAGGCATCTTGAATATGAATATCAATCTTTGGACCATAAAAAGCACCATCGCCAGCATTGATGACATACTCTTTGCCGAGATTTTGTAGTGCATTTTTGAGTGAAGCTTCGACCTTTTCCCAATCAGCGACATCACCGATATGGTCATCAGGCATAGTGCTGAGTTCTAGGTGGTAAGGCAAGTTAAACACCTTGTATGCCTTGTCAACTAGATTTAATACATTAGCAATTTCAGACTCGATTTGCTCTGGTAACATAAAGATATGAGCATCATCTTGGGTAAATGCACGCACTCTAAACAATCCGTGCAGAGTACCACTGGCTTCCCTACGATGAACTTTACCCAACTCACCAACTCGGAGAGGCAAATCCTTGTATGAGTGGATACTCTCCTTGTAGTATAGCATACAGCCTGGGCAGTTCATAGGTTTGATTGCGTAATCCTTGTCCTCATCAGCCTTGAAAGTATACATATTCTGGCGGTAGTGATCCCAGTGTCCACTAACCTCCCACAACTCCCTACTCATCGCAGTAGGAGTCTCAATCTCGACATAGTTAGCCTCTTTGTGAATTTCACGCCAATACTTGATTAGTTCATTCTTGATTGTCAAACCTTTTGGCATATAAAAAGGCATTCCCGGAGCATATTCACTAATAAAAAATAGCCCCAAATCTTTACCAATTTTGCGGTGGTCGCGTTTTTTTGCCTCTTCTAGCATATTTATATAAGCATCTAGCTCACTCTTTTTTGGGAAAGAAGTACCATAAATACGAGTGAGCATTTTGTTCTTTTCATCACCTCTCCAATATGCACCAGTAACATTCTGCAACTTAAACGCTTTGATTATAGAAATGTCGTCAAGGTGAGGCCCTCTACAAAGGTCAGTTAATTCGCCTAATTTGTAAATTGTAATCAACTCGCCCTCAGGTATATCGTCAATCAATTCCAACTTGTATGGCTCGTTGAGCTCGGTAAAAATCCTCTTTGCCTCCTCTCTACTAACTTCAATACGCTCAAAAGGAATCTTTGATTTGATAATATTTGACATTTCTGCCTCGACTTTTGCCAAATCGTCCAAACCAAAAGGCACGCTAAAATCAAGGTCGTAATAAAATCCGTCCTTGATAGCTGGGCCGATACTCAACTTTGTGTCTGGGTACAATCTCTTGATTGCCAAAGCCATTACATGAGCCGAAGAGTGCCTAAAAACCTCCATACCTTCTGGGTCATTGAGGGTAACAATCTCAACCAAATCCCCCTCGTGTACAGGAGTAGCTAGTTGGCAAAGGTGCCCATTCAATTTACCAGCAATTGCATTGCGTGCTAAACCGCTGCTAATGGTTGCTGCAACCCCTAGAATACTAGCACCCTCCGAAACATTTACTTTGCTACCGTCTTTTACAATAACTTGCATAATAGTTCTCCTTATAATTTATTGAGGACAAAACAAAAACTCGCCCTCTGCAAAAACAAAGGACGAGTCAACCCCGCGGTTCCACCTTTTTTGCTCTAAATAGAGCCACTCTTTCTCGTTCCCAATAACGCTAGGAACGACAGCGCACAGCAAGAGAGTAGTTTCACGCACTCACCCTTACCAATATGCTCTCAGCCTAGGCATATTTCTCTGTATGGCAGTAGCGGGGGCTACTTGTCTCTCTATACTACTATGATTATGCTTTAATTTTACCCTCAAAAATCCGATTTGTCAAGTCGTTTTGCATAAATTGTTGCATAAAAACGCCTAAATATACATTTTATCTATCATAAAATCAATTGACTATAACCTTGTCCGCAAAGACATTCTTGACTAATTTTAGCGTTTCATCACTATCTTTGCTTGCATAGATTTTTATAATCATAGGATTAAGTTCAATAAGCTTCCCCAAAACCAAGAATTTATCGAGTGGGTCAATAGCTGAAATTATGTCAAAATCCTTTTTTGAATCGTGATAAATTATACATTTTTCTTGCATTTCTAATATCACACTTTGGCTTTTTGTTTCTATATTGGATAGTAAAAATTGTACTAATTCAACAAAATTTTCTGGGCTAACGATCGCTTTTGAACCACTGGTAATTTTGCACAATTCCAGCCATTTATTCTTTAATGCAATCAGTCTAAAACAGAAAAAACTCTCAATGTTTAGTTTATCTGAATTTATATCCAAACTTTGCAAAACGATATGCCTGTCTAGTTCGTTGTCAAAATATGTGCAAACTTTGGCTAATGCATAGACGTACTCTTGCCCCAAACAAGTAGCGTCAAGATTTTCTTGCAAAAAGTCGAACTTGATTTTCTCACAAACAACATCAACTAGCAAGATTTTGAGAATTGCCTTGACCTTTACGGAGTTTTGTTTTTTACACCCAATGGACAGCGAAACAGTATCACAATCAGCCGAAATAGCACTCACGCCGCCATTTTCTGCCAAAACTTCTACTATACCTTCTTGAATAAAAGAAATATATGTACTATTTTTTCTGCTACAAATGATTTCGATTTCCCACATAACAGCCCCTTTGGCAGTTAGTGTGTGCAATTTTTTGATTTAATACACAGTAATCAAAAATTTTGCAAAAATAAAAGAGGGGTAAATTCCCTCCTTTATCTAATAGTCCTTTTTGAGCAAAGCAAAATATGCTTTTGGGTGAGCGCAAACAGGGCAAACTTCTGGTGGCGTCTTGCCAAAATAGTGATATCCACAATTCAAGCAAACCCATTCCATCTCATCAACACGAGCGAAAACCTCGCCAGTTTTCATATTAGCCAAAAGTTGTTTGAAACGCAGCTCATGCTCTTTCTCAATAGCAGCAACGCCGTCAAAAAGGTTCGCAATCTCCTCAAAACCCTCTGCTCTTGCGGTCTCTGCAAACTCCTTGTACATCTCTACCCATTCGTAATTCTCGCCTTCGCTAGCCCATTGCAGGCATTCCTCAGTTGTACCCATTCCGTGGAACAATTTGAACCAAATCTTTGCATGTTCTTTTTCGTTGCCAGCGGTTTCGGTAAAGTAATTTGCGATTTGGACAAAACCCTCTTTCTTTGCTATTGACGCAAAGTAGTCGTATTTGTTGCGAGCTTGGCTCTCCCCTGCAAACGCCTGCATCAAATTTTTCTCGGTTTGAGTGCCTTTCAATGCCTCAATTTTCTTTAATTCCATAAAAACGCTCCTTTTAATTTTAGTTTACAAATTATGACACAATTTCACATTTTTAGCAATCAAATCAAGGCTTCTTTTTGAAAATCTTTTTGCGAACCAAGCCTTTTTCCCTACCGTTACTACTAGGTTGATAATACACTCTATCTTCTAGTCCAGTGGGCATATATTGCTGGTACACATAACCTCCAAAATCGTGTGGATACTTGTATTTTGGGGTATTGGTATGCACAGGGTGATTTTTTAGGTGGTCTGGTACAGCATCAAAACTAGAATCCGTTGCATCACTTTGAGCCATAGTCATAGCCCGAATTACACTATTTGACTTTGGCGCTTCGCAAACATATATAATTGCGTGATTTAGCGGAATTAGCCCCTCTGGTATACCCATATTTTTGACTGCAATCAAGGCACAAGTAGAGAGCAGCAAAGCGTTACTATCAGCCAAACCGACATCTTCGCTCGAATGAGCGAGCAATCTGCGACAAATGATAACAGGGTCGCAACCCGCTGCAATCAGCCGACTACTCCAAAATAGAGCAGCCTCTGCATCACTTCCCCGCAAACTCTTGCAAAATGCGGACAACATATCATAAAATTTATTTTCATCAACGCTCAAAACCTTGCTCTGAATTGACTGTTCGGCAACGGTCTTGTCAATCAAAATCGTCCCGTCCTTGTCTAGCGGCGTAGTTTTTGCTGCCAATTCGAGAGCCCCCAAAGCACACCTCAAATCGCCCGCACTCGCCCACGCATAGTGTTTCGCTGCCTCCTCGGTCAATTCAATTTTGAGATTGCCTAGCCCGTTCTCGGTATCCTTTACCGCTCTAAATAGGCTATCAATAATATTTTGCTCAGATAGCGGCTTGAACTCAAAAATTCTACATCTCGAAACGATAGCGGGGGTCATCGCCATATGAGGGTTCTCGGTCGTTGAACCGATAAAAACGATACACCCCTCCTCGATAGCTGCCAAAACAGAATCGCTCTGTGCCTTGTTCCACCTATGGCATTCGTCTAGCAGTAGATAGGTCTTTTTGCCGAAAAGTTGGTAATCTTTCCTTGCGTCATCAATTACTTTTTTGGCATCGGCTACACCGCTCGATACGGCATTGAGCTTGACAAAATTACTGTGAGTTGTCTGTGTGATAATGTGAGCAAGCGTAGTCTTACCCGTCCCTGGTGGGCCAAAGAAAATACAACTACCCAGCATATCACTCTGAATCGCTCGGCGCAGCAAACTATTCTTGCCAACTATGTGTTCTTGTCCAACGAAATCGTCCAAAGTTTTGGGACGCATTCTCTCGTATAATGGTGCATTTTTTGTAGTATTACTTGAAAATAAATCCATAATTCTTCCTCAATCGTATTGTAGCACAATTTTCGACAAAAATCAATCAAAAGTGATCAAAGCATTGTCATCTAATTTATCAATGTCAAAAGTGTAAATGTTCCCTAACCCCAAATTGTTGATTTTGACCATACTCCAATTCGGGCTAATACTTAAAATAATTTTTTTGCCTCTTATCACAACATATGTGTTTATTTTTAATGTTTTAATTGGGTGAAGTGTCAACTCATTACCCTTTAATGTAATGCCCAAAATTTGGGATAGCGCATACTCATCATAATTCGAATTTTTGATTTTTTGATTAACGATATGCAACGAAATTCGCTGATGTGCTCGCTCCGATTTGATTAGTGGCAAAATTTTTTTGCAATAGCACACACTTCTCTCTCCCTCAATTTCCATAGCATAGCACAAGCCACGCAATAACAGATTACAAAATTTGTAAGAATTAAGCAGTTTAAGAAAATCAAATGTGGTGATATAACTCAACAGAAGATTTGCTAACAGAAACTGTGTATTTGAAGGTAAAAATTTATAGTTAATATTAGAAACGATAGCCCTGACATCGACCCAAAACCCGTGCAAGACAGATAGGTTTAGTTGCTCTAAAATTCGAGGTAGTCCAACCTCCTCCTTATCCTTATATATATTAGAGAGCAGAGAAAGGTCGCAAAACTCTTTTCGCTTAACTAGATTGCATAATGGAGAAACACAAAACTTTACTTCGCCAGTGAAACCGTATAAATTGAGGTAATTAATTCCCCACAGGCACACAATACGACATTCAAAATCTTTGTCAGCAGCGAATTGATAACAAACGGCAGAAAGCAGATCGGTCAAAATCGCCGCATTACCTCGTTTTTTAGAACGCACGACTTTGCCAAATCCTAATTTCTCAATATTTAGATAGGCAGATTTTCCCAAACTAAAATCAAAATGTGGCAACACTTCCTCAAAATCCAGCCTTTGTGGCAACTCCACTTTTCGATTTGATAAATCAAACTTTTCGCTCAAATTTTGTCTTTGTAGAGCATTGAGTTTGGTGGCACAAAAATTCGGAACGAACTGCCACTTGTCTATATCCAGCACGCCAAAATTTTGCTGCTTGAATTTCCGTACTTCTTCTCGACTAGCTACTCGGCATTTCTCACAAAACTGCGCTTTTGCCCAATGCTCAATTTCGCCTGTGATACGCAGTTTCCCATCCTTTGTTGGAGTAATGGAGAGTCGAGAAAATCCGAGGAGTTTTATTTTGAAATTCTTGTCCTTGCCGAGAGCGATTTCTTGCCTCGATGTATCAATTGAGTATGCAAAGTTGGGTTTATCAAAATCGTAGCTGAATCCTAACTTTTCTTTACAAAATATTTCGACACTGCTAGTCGAAATTCTGGCGTGTATATCGCTTCCACTCAACTTTAATTCGCTAGACAGAACTCGGTAATGCGAGCAATTTGATAGTGGGAAATCGGCAAAACTATCATCTACAAAAAGTCTAAATCCGATATTTTTGATGAACACGAACTGGGTAGTTTGAGTTTGGGAAATTAGCAAAAACACCCCACTGCCGAACTGTGAAGCCCTGTTAATTTTTATCGGCACAAAGTTTTTGATTATAGGTCGCCGCTGACTAATAATTAGCACAGCAAACACAAACACTGCGACCGAAGTAATTATCCAAATAGCCATACACAAATTGTTGACATAAATTCGTAAAATAAAAGAAAAAACACGCCGAAGCGTGCTTCTTGTAGACTAGCCTATAAGCCGAGTTCTGTCTAGGACGGTCATCTATCTAGGCATATTATTGCTAATATGCTCAAGCGATGTATATCGGGATAAGAGCGGGCAACTCTTATTATATCCCTTATCTTGCACAAGGTGGGGTTTACATAGCGTATCATGTCTCCACGATACCGGTGGTCTCTTGAGCCACCTTTCCAACCTTACCACTATAAAACTTTTGTGAAAAAATAGGAGGTATGATATATAAATATCAAAAAAACACAAAAATAAACAAGTGTGGCGGTATATTTCTGTTGCACTATCCTTGGAGTCGCCTCCACAAGACGTTATCTTGCACCATTGCCCTACTGTGCTCGGACTTTCCTAATTCGAAAACGAATTCAACCGTCTAACTAGCTACATTGTTAGTATAACACAAAAAGGATATTTTGTAAATACCCTTTTTGTAACTTTTTTATAATTTAAGCTAAATTTCGCCTAAATGTGGTTATTTTAGCCCAAATTTTGCACACAGTCCATCAAGTTTAGCATAGTGTTAATCTTGTTATGGAACTCGTTTTGCACAAAGTTTGATACAACTTTGCGGTGTGCTTGGCTCGCACTACTAGCATTAAATTTAGCATCCAAATCGCTAGTTTTGTCGCCCATTCTATCCAAGCTCCTACTAGCTATATTGTATGCAGCCTGATAAGGAGTGTCGTAACTGACCGCATCGTAATAACTTTGGACAAGCGTTCTCTCATTGGTACTCATTTCGCCTGCGTTGTACTTGTTCTCAAAGGCTACCAAACTTTCTCGATTAGCTTCAAACCTAGACAACATATTATTAATTCCGTAAGCAGGATTTTGGTTTGTGTAGTATTCCACGCCGTCAATAATATATGCTTGCGAATAGAAAGTTACCAAGTCAAAACGGGCGTATGTATCAACCAAAGAAGTCATTTGAGTCAAATAGTACCTCTCGATTTTGCCCGGAGCAATTCTGCCTGTACTACTGTCTGCCGTATCGCTCCAAAAATACTTGTTAGCAACATCGGCAAAGTCAATACTTAAATCGCAACTAGCAACAAGCATATCATAATAACTATCCAACAAATGCTTCAAAAAAGATTTGTCAATGCCATTATTTTTGTCAAAGTCATCTCCCCTAGTCTGGAACTTGATTAGGCTAAAAGTGAATGTGTTTGTCTTGTTGTTTAATGTAGACAATTTATTCATCAACTCGTTGACCCTATCGGTAGGTACAGCTTTTTCTGGTGTAACTGACACATACTTATTTAGCATCATCATACTCGCTTTGAGTGCTGGCGCAAAAATCGCCTGACTACTGTCGGTATCACTGCTCAACCTCGTATACATTAATTTGTAGTCTTCTACCGAAGTCGATTTAATCGCATTCAAAAGTTTGCTATTCGAATAGTTTACCGAAACACTACCATTTACATCAAAAATTGTGTTGACATTACTTTCTGATAATGAGTTATTTGACACATAGACAGCATACGCCTCTTGGAAATCGGCGTATTTATAATTCTTTCCACCACAAGCAGCAAAAACAACCACGCACATCACACAAAGAAGCATAACACATACAAAATTGATACAAATCTTTTTGGTCATTAGTTTATCCTCCCTTGCAAACCGATTACAATCATCATTTGAGTCGCCTGCATTTTTTTGTTATCATCTGTGATAGTTTTGATATACTCACCTTTGTTGTCGGCGGTCAATAGCTCGTCAAAACTAACACCGTTCAAGCAATCAGAAATTACGCTCATCACAATTGCATCTGTGGTTTGAGCCTGATAGTGCGCTGCGTCAACAGCCGCAAACTTACGAGAAACTGCGATAGATTCGTCATAAATCTCTGTATCAACATTGCTCTCCGTATTCGTAACAGCATCGTCTAGTACTGCTATCTGCTTATCTAGACAGTAACTATACAAATACTGGGCACTGCTGAATGGCGCTACACCGTCAAAGTATGACTTGCTCGTGTAAGTAAACACGATGTTTGCCAAATCAGCATACAGACTAGAATATGAGGTCAAATCGTTGACTATCATCTCAAAGTTTTTTATCAATGCTGCCTTTTGCTCTGTTGTTGGAGTTGAACCATATGACTCCTTACTTGTATTGTACACGATGATACTGCGCAACAATACTTTGGCAGAGTCGTCAATTTCCTTTAACTTATTTTGAATAGGGTTGATATCCCCGTGAGAAGAAATCAATCTAAAAGAATTAGAATCCAAAAGTTGTTTGCTCATATGGAGCGAAAGATAAGCCTCTCTAAACCCTACGATATTATTCGTCCTCGAATAGTCATAGTAACTACCCGACTCCAAGTTCCCCAAATTCCTATTTATACTCGTGATATTTTCTGAACTAATTGTACTATTGTAAGTTGCAAAAACCTCGTTGTCTGCATCTGCTGCATCATTACGAGCCTTGATAATAAAGAAGTATACGCATGAAAATATCAGACTCAACAACAAAACTGCTAGGACAATTCTAGTAGCAACTACGCCCGAAGATTTACTCATCATTTACCTCCCAATTATATTTTGAACCATTTATCTAGGTTAAAGAACGACCAAGGCTTGCCCTCTGGCACGACCACAAATGTGCGCTCTGCGTCTTCGCTAGGATTCCTAAAACGGAGTTCTGCGAGGCTGAGAGCTAGAAACGTATCTTTTGCCAAAGTGTCTCCCTTATACTCTTTGTCCCCAAAGACAGGAGCGCCCAAATCAGAAAGCGCAAATCTCAAAAGTTCAGAATCCAAGACCGCTCCCTTGATTTTTATCAAACTGATTTTGTCCAACTTCTCCTTTACCTCATAGTCAAAAGAAAAGTTGATTGCACCATAGTTTAGCGCTGGGATATGCGAGTATAACCCAGTCTGTTTGTCCCTAGCAACACATGCCGAGTATACGCCTCTATCCTCTTTTGGTTCGCCCACTACAACGGCATAGTAAATTAGCTCACTCTCACCATCCTTGATTTGCTCACCGATATTAGCAGCAATTTGCGTATTTAATGTATATAAGCAGAAGCCGCCAACCTGCTTCTCCAATTCATAAAATGGTGTGAGGGTACACTCTCGTTTTGCAGCGGCTTTTGCCTGAGCCTGAGTCGTAAACTCATCAAAATCGACATTATTTTGCTTGAATGCAACCAAGACATTCTCATCGAATAAAACTATTTTTGATTTCATTGTTAATCTACCTTTTTTATCGAAATTTTGCATTCAACGCCATTAATATCGGTCAATTTGTTGATAGGATACTCACCATCAAACTCAATCTCTTTTGCTAATAGCACTTCTGCTACAAATTCGATAGAATTTTGCAAAACTTGGCTTAGTTCTGGCGAAGTTTCTACACGCAAGTAAATCTTATCCTCCACCTCGAAACCTGCCTCTTTACGCATATTTTGAACCTTGCTCACGAACTCACGCACATTACCCTCATCGACAAGTTCTGGCGTCAATTCGGTATCAAGGATAACTGTAATCATTCCCTCTGTTTGAGCGGTACAATTAGGCTTGCTCTTTGGATAAACCAAAATGTCGCTAGGTGAAAGACTTATGTCATCGGTTACCTTGATTTCGATATCAGGATTTGCTCTCATCGAGCCAACAAGGTCATATGAATCCACCTTAGCCAAAAACTCCCTGATTTTGCCCAAATCTTTACCATATTTTGGCCCCAAGGTTTTGAGTTGAGGTTTCAATTCAAATGTAATATAGGTCTTGGCATCGGCGATAAATTCCACCTTTTTGACATTTAGGTCATCGGCGATAATTTGCACCAATTCACCGTTTAGATTTATATTGTTGGCAGAGTAAACAAATATTTGCGATAGTGGCTGCCTATTCTTGATATTAGCCTCATTTCTGCACGCCCTACCTAGGGCTACAATATCAATAACCTCTTGCATAGCGGTATTCAAATCGTGGTCAATTTTTGCTTTGTCTGCTACTGGGTAATCCTCCAAATGCACACTTTCCTTACCTTTGCCTTGCATCAAGTTTAGGTAAATTTTGTCGCTGACAAATGGCATAAATGGTGCACAAAGTTTTGATAGAGTAACCAACGCATAATACAGAGTATTGAACGCAGCAGTTTTGTCAGCACTCTCGCCATTTACCCAGAACCTCTCACGGCTGCGGCGAACATACCAGTTACTCAAAATATCGATAAAGTCGCAAAGTTTACGGGTTGTGTCGGTAAAGTTGAAGTCTTGCATAAGAGTGTCGATACTATCAATTAACTCATTAAGTTGAGAGAGCAACCACTCGTCCATAAGGCTCAATTTGCAATTTGAAATATCGGTCGGAGTAAAGTTGTCAATATTGGCGTACAGCACAAAGAACGAATAAACATTCCACAAGGTTGACAAGGTCTTACGCTGAACCTCAGCGAGTCCTGCCTCATCAAATTTTTGACCTAGCCATGGAGCTGAATTTGAGCAGAAGTATAGCCTTACTGCGTCAGCGCCGTATTTGTCTATCAATTCATCAGGGTTTACAACATTGCCCAATGACTTACTCATTTTGAGACCGTTTTTGTCTGATACAAGCCCACACATTACGACTGACTTATACGGAGTCTTGTCAAACACCATAGTAGAAATTGCCTGCAAAGTGTAGAACCAACCACGGGTCTGGTCTTGCGCCTCGCAAATAAAGTCCGCAGGGAACTGCTCCTCAAATAGAGCCTTATTTTCAAATGGATAATGCCATTGAGCAAAAGGCATCGCACCGCTATCGTACCAACAGTCAATTACCTGTGGCACACGCCTAAAGGTGCCGCCACATTCACAACCAAAAGTTACACTATCAATGAATGGCTTGTGTAATTCCACAAAATCATCATTTCCTTTGAGTTTGTTGAGTTCTGCCCTGCTACCTACTGCGTGGAGTTTGCCGCAGTGGTCGCATCTCCAAATATTTAGCGGAGTACCCCAGTACCTATCACGGGACAAGTTCCAGTCGATATTGTTGCGCAAGAAATTACCCATACGCCCTTCACGCACTGATTCTGGGTGCCAATTCACCTCGTTATTATTGCGTACCAAGGCATCACGATATTTAGAAGTGCGGACAAACCAACCCGCTCTAGCATAGTTAATTAGTGGAGTATGACAACGCCAGCAGTGAGGGTACTCGTGTTCGACCGTTTGCTCTTTTACAACTGCTCCTGATTTAGTCAAGTCGTCAATGATTTCTTGATTAGCGACAATATTACGCTTGCCAGCATATTTAGGTAATTGTGGCTTAAAGCATCCCTTTTCGTCAATAAGGTTTACCACAGGCAAATCGTACGCTTTACCGACATCGTAGTCCTCGGGACCAAATGCTGGTGCAATATGTACGATACCAGTACCGTCAGTCAAGGTTACATACTCGGCGTTGGTTATGTAATAGGCCTTTTTGTTCTGCAAAATTGCCTCAGGCAAGGTAAACAAAGGCTCGTATTCTCTCCCCTCCAACTCTTTGCCCGAATAAGTTTTGACAACCTCGTATTCCTCAAAAAGCTTGTTAATGAGAGCTTCTGCCATAATGTAATGCTCCCCACTAGGAACTCTAATCTCGGCATAAGTAAACTCGCTATTGGTGCAGAGAGCGGTGTTGCTAGGCAATGTCCATGGCGTAGTTGTCCACGCAATGTAGTATGTATTGTCCGCACCTTTAGCCTTGAAACGAACATAAAGAGTCTTGTCCTTGACCGTCTTGTAGCCTTGTGCTACCTCGTGGTTTGCAAGACTTGTACCACAACGAGGACAATAAGGAGAAACCTTGTACCCTTCATAAATGTCGCCTTTGTCAAAGAGCTGCTTTAACGACCACCAAATTGATTCGATAAAACCGTCATCACAAGTCCTATATGCTTTCTCAAAATCCACCCAAAAGCCGAGTTTCCTAGTAGCGGTTCTCCACTCACTCTCATAGGTATTGATGATTTCCTTACACTTTGCTATGTATTTATCTACGCCAAAAGGCTCGATTTCGGTTTTGTTACTGAGCCCCAAGTCCTTTTCTGCCTTTAATTCAACAGGCAAACCGTGAGTGTCCCAGCCAGCTTTACGCAGCACTTTGTACCCTTTCATTGCGAAATAACGCAAAATCGAATCCTTGTAAATACGGGTGGTGGCATGTCCAATGTGTGGCAAACCGTTCATACCTGGCGGCCCTTCGTAAAACACAAAAGGCTTGCACCCCTCACGCGCTTTCAGACTCTTTTCAAAAATATTTAGCTCGTCCCAATTTTGCAATACGGAACTGTCTACCTCGGGTAGATTCAAATTACTATTTACTTTTTCAAACATAAAAACCTCTATCTAGATACTGTAATCTTCTACAACGTTGTTCAAATCAATAATGTTTGCAACAGTGAGAATACCCACGGGACTCTCCAAATTGCTGCCCGTACGAGTAATCACTATCGCCTGCAACTTACGCTTTTGCTGAAAAAGGTTGAGTGCCTCCTCCACAGTTAGCGTAACAGGACGAATTGCAAACACAACTTCGGCATCATTCTCGTTGATGATTTCGCTAACGGTCGTTTTTTCGCATAAAGTCTCCAAGTTTGCGCCGTCTGCAACCTTGTCCCCCAAGAAATTCACTAGCCTATTAGGTGTCAAGACACTCGCAATTGTCTCATTATGACACACAGGTATGCACTTGAACCCTGACTTTGCTATAGTTGCCATCGCAGTCTTGATTGCAACATCACTATCCAATACCAGCACATTCCTGCTAGCGATTTCTTGAATTGCCATAGGCGGCTCAGAAATCAATTTCGCAATCTTCTCAAACTCCTCCACAACTTCGAGATGAGGCTCTGCAATCACCATTTCATCGTTGCTGTTGTGAATAATCGCATTCCTAAGCCTTGCGTAATCAATCAACTTGTCCTCGTACCTACGCACAATACTATTCAGAGGGACTGCCCGCCTAATCATATCATTAAATGACATATTCCTCTTGAAATTATATACCGCACGCAAGGTCTGGTCAATCGTGTTGTACGCATTGATAAACCTAGTCGCATTTGAACCTTTTTCGCTCATAAAACTCCACCTTTTTTATCCTTTATTTTAACACAATTATTGTAAAATAACAATATTTATATAGTAAGTTTATCAATTTTTTTTGATTATTACAACTTATTAACGGTACTTTTTATTTTATTTGAGTTTATCCTCCACCAAAAAACATATTTTGTACTCAAAACTGTCAAAAATGCTTGATTTTTACATCAAAATATGCTAGAATACTCTCACTGTGCTAGATGGGGAGCTAGCGGTGCCCTGTAACCTGCAATCCGCTACAGCAGGGTCGAATAACCTTTTGAGGTTGTGCGGTCAATAATATTCATGCCTTTTGTTGCGTGATGAACGCCAAGGTCTTGTGCAATTTCGCCCCATGAACCATGTCAGGTGCGGGAGCAAGCAGCATTAAGTGGGTCGTGAGATGTGCCATAAGGTAGCCTTGCGGGAGCGTTCCATTAGGTCGTGGTATTATTTATCGCCTATCGAGACTGGCCGCACAGTTTTTTGTTTTGACTTCTTTTTTTGTTATAAAAAAAGCAGAGCATTAGTCACTGACTTTTGAAACTAGTGTAATAATTAAGAGAAATTAGAAATAAAATTTCTAGTTCTCTTTTTTCTTGGCTACTTTATGCCGTGAAAGGTAATTGACAAGAGAAGAAATGAAAACACAATATAAAAAGGCAGAGAAACGAAAAAGGCAAAGCCATAAGCACAAATATTATTTCTCTGTCTTAACCAGCAAAAGAAAAACTCATTTCAGAGACTCTTGTCAAGTACACCATGGAATAAATTAGCCATAGTATATAACAGCAAAAAGCGAAAGTGTTGGTAAACGTAACACACTTTCGCTTTTTGTCTGCTTTAATTTAGTTTATAGGCGTGTGCTTGCCTGTCGGAGCGAAGCGACGACACTTGTATACGACAAGCACACGTCTAACTGCCATTTTAAATTTATTCTATTTCAACCTTGATAGGTAAATGGTCGGAATATTTTAACCACTTGTTAGTATTTAGTATTTCAAAACTTTTTAATTTTTGTGAGTTTGCAAAACAATAATCAATATGATGTGGTTTATCTAAATGTCTATATAAATAAAATGTTGGTTGTGTTTCTTCTCCCATCTTCTCTTTATGGAAGTAATGATATGCAGATACAATATTTAGTTCGTCTAGTTCTTTTACTACAGTTGAATGGTTTCTTTTGCCATGTTTTTTATCCCATTGGGCATTACTATTAAAATCCCCTATTAAAATTGTATTTTCAGTATATTTATCAATGTTTATTGATTGATAAATGTAGTATTCTTCAATATATGGAGAACAAGCCCAAACTCCAACTAAATCATATTTATCAT
>DHMD01000066.1:0-1265 GCA_002405615.1 Christensenella sp. UBA4651
TAATTAGCCTTTTCTTCGGGCTTATTCTTATTTCCCCTACTCAATTTTTCTCTCCTATTTTTGTTGTTTGGGGGTCGCTTTGAACCCCACTAAACTATCTTATTTGGGGTTTATCCTCTTGCACTCTAATTAATCTTATAAAAATCAGCGACTCTGTTGCCCAATTCCATATGATAATACTTGACACTCTTGACCGAATGAAGTAAATTATTGAGGCTGATTAGCAATGCATTAAAAATCTTGATATTTTCCAAATCAATCGCCTCAAACATTGCCCCCAATGTAATATTTAGGTCAGCCAAACGGTCAGGCTTGATTTTGCTATCTAGGGCAATAGTATCACGAATTTGATTTAGAATGGTACGTACATCTGCAAAAAATTCTCCTACCTCATCAACAGGTTCACTATCCTCCTCGGCACATTCCTCGCAATCACATTCATCATCACAATCGCAATCGTCCTCGCACTCATCGCAATGACAAATATCATCGTCCTCATCATCGTGGTCGGCATTAACCCAGTCGCACAAATAATGACAAAATGGGTCAATCAACTCGTTGCTAAAACGCTCAAAACTCTCTGCCAAAGTGTCCGCCTTGCAGTACTGGTCGACAAACTCCTGCAAGTCCAAGCGTCTTGCGTCAATTTCGCTCAATAAACTAAATACAAAGGCGATAATTTTGCGAGGTTCTGACGGCAATAGCGCCCCAGTTTTGCTACGAGTTAGCGTATCCAACTCGTTCAAAAAGTTGTATCCAACCAGCGTTTCGCCCACAACTTCTACTAATGTTGGATTTGATACGATACTGCGTAATATTGCACTTACCTTGGCGTCTGCCAAGATTATTTTTGAATTTTTTAGTTCTTGACAAGCATTAACAAATGCCTCAAATTGTTCTTTTGTAGCCATATTCAAAACTCCTATTTTTTGACTATATTATTAATATACCACAATTTAATAAAAAATAAAAACGATTTGTAGGCAATTTGCAAAAAACTTTGAAAATAAAAAGGCAAATTGATTGCCTAAATTTGCATTTGTGTGCTATAATAGCGTGTTTGATTAGGAGGCACAAAAGTGAAACTAGAATTTAGCAATGACGATTTTGAGACCAAGTTAATGCTGTTGTATATGCTAGAACAGATTGAAATCCCACTCACCGAGCAATTTATCCTAGACATATGCACCACACGCAATGACTGGATAAACTATATGGAATGTGTGAGCGTTTTTCACGATTTGTTGAGAGACGGCTTTATATAC
>DHMD01000066.1:1318-1837 GCA_002405615.1 Christensenella sp. UBA4651
CTCCCGACAGCCTAGACAACAAGCGTTGCAGATACACGCTTACCGCAAAAGGACGCAGCGGTTTGAGCATTTATTACGAGGAAGTACCCGAGGAGTTGCGCAAGTCTATCAGTGAATTTTGCAAAACAAATCGTATGTATTTCAAGCGTTTGCAGGAATACGTGGCAGATTTTAGCAAAAACAGCGATGGCTCATACCTAGTAGTCTTGCAAATTATCGAAACGGCTAATAGCGAGCCAATGTTTGAGATAAAAATCAATATGCAAACTCGGGCAGACGCAGTCAAGGCGGTGGAGATTTGGACAACCAAGGCACCGAATTTTTATGAATTTGTATACACCAACCTTTTGAGTTAGAAAGTTAATTAAAAGGTTAGATATAGAGAAGAAAAGCCCCGAGAGGGCTTTTTGTTTATATAAATTTTAGTTTTCATTTTGTCATACGCTGACGGCGCTGATATAAAGCGAAATTATGCGGATAGAGCGAGTTTGACTGCCGCCAAATACTCATTAATACCCT
>DHMD01000066.1:1921-5500 GCA_002405615.1 Christensenella sp. UBA4651
ACCCCTATCCCCGCCATAAACATAACTATACTGGTACTCCCCGCACTGATTAGCGGCAAGGGCAAACCTGTCGGAGGGACTGCACCCGAAACTACCGCAATATTGAGTACAACTTGCACTGCCAGAATAGTTGTAATTCCGCTAGCCAAATAACAGCCGAATCTATCACGAGCGGCGATTGCCACCTTTATGCCGAAATAAATCAAAGCAGCATACGCAACAATCAGTAGTAGCGCACCGACAAAGCCTAATTCTTCGCCAATTATGCTAAAAATAAAATCGCTTTCGCTAAACGGCAAAAAGGCATACTTTTGACGGGAATTGAATAGTCCTACCCCGAACCAACCGCCCGAGCCTAATGCATAGAGCGATTGAATAAGCTGGAAGCCCTCGCCCTGCGGACTAGCCCACGGGTCGACAAACGCCATTAGTCTTAACAGACGGTACGGTTCGAGGATAATTAGCAAGGGAACGAGCAAAACCGCTGGAATTGCCAAAATTGCGAGGTGTTTTATTCTCATTCCGCCGAGTAGAAGCATTGTAACCATCAACACGCCCATACAAATTGTAATGGACATATTCGGCTCCAAAATAATGAGTAGGCACATTCCCGCCCCAGCAAATAGAACGGGTAGCGTTCCTACAAAAGTGGTCATCTTATCCTTATACCCCGACATATAGGTTGCAGCAAATATTATGAAGCAAAATTTGGCAATTTCGCTCGCCTGAAAACTGAAACTGCCGAAACCAATCCAGCGTTTTGCACCATACGATTCAATTCCAACCCCCGGGATAAATACTATTAGTAGCACCGCAAACCCCAAAATCAAGGCGGGGATACTGAATTTTCGCAAAATTTGATAGTCTATAAAATAGCAAAGTATCATCATCGCTGCCCCGAGAATTACGCCAACAATCTGCTTTGTAGCGAAAAACATACTATCGCCGTACATTCGCTCTGCATTGTAGCACGAGGCGGAATAGACCATAATAATCCCAAAAATCGCAATACCGACAGTTAGCACAAAAACCGGGATATGAAATTTGTGCTGCCCGTGATACAGAATTTTATTTTTCACTCAACCACTCCGCAACCAAATTACAAAAAGTATCGCCACGAGCCTCAAAATTTGGGAACTCGTCAAAACTTGCACAAGCAGGAGTCAACAAAACCACATCGCCCGCCTCGGCTATATTTTTGGCATAGTCAAAAGCCAAATTTAATTTCGGGAAATATGCACAGTCCAATTTTTGACGCTTTGCCTGACGGTAGATTTTCTTGCCCATTTTGCCAAAAGCCGTTACAGTTAGCACCTGAGGAGGCAACTTGGACAAAAATTTGGCAAAATCTTCCCCCTTGTCGCTTCCACCTAACAAGAGATGAATTGGTTGAGAAAAAGTAGCGATGGCAGTTTTGACAGAGTGAATGTTTGTCGCCTTGGAATCGTTATAAAACTTTACCCCGTTCTTTTCACCTGCAAATTCTAACCTATGACGGGGTTGCGAGAGATTTGTGAGAGCGGAAAGAATTTGTGCGGGCTTAATTTTTGCAATATGTGCCATGGCAATAGCACATAGGAGGTTAGACAAATTATGGTCGCCACGAATATTTAACTCGGGCAACTCTATTAATTCACGAGTGCGAGTACCCGTGTTTTGCATTACTTTGTTTTCACAAATATAATATCCCTTAACATCGGTTGGCAGTTTAGTCAAACTAAAATATTGCGCATTCAAATTATCCAAACCACGAGAACGAACTCGCACATCATCATAATTTAGCAAAGCAACACCGTTTTGTGCAATGCAGTTTAGTAGATGAGCTTTTGTGTCCTCGTAGTCATCATAACAAGAATACCTGTCCAAGTGGTCTGGCGCAAAATTGAGAATAGCAGCTGCCGCACATTCAAGGTGGGTACAATGCTCCAACTGAAAACTGCTAACTTCTAGCACGACTTTTGATTTGCTATCAATTTTGTCTACTTCGCCGCAGAACGGCACACCGACATTTCCTAGCAAATGACTTTTTATTCCCGCCGCTACAAAAATTTGGTGCAAATAATTTACTGTTGTGGTTTTTCCATTAGTACCAGTGATAGCAAAAATGGGTGCTTTGCAAAACATACTCGCCAAATCGATTTCACTCAACACCTGGATATTTTGTAATCTACACTCTTGCAAAATTTTTGTGTTGAGTTTTACACCAGGGCTAAGCACCAGCGTATCAAAAAATTGTAGGGTTTTGCGATTAAATTTTTCAATCAAATTTACTTGATTGTCTATAATTTTTGCGTCATACAATTCCCTCAATTTCCGCTTGTCTTTGTCGTGTATGTACACATTCTTTTGTTTATCAATCAACAATTTCGCAGCAGCAATTCCACTGACGCCAGCACCTAATATTAGACAGTTTTGCATAGCCACCTCCTAGGTACTATGCTATGCATAATACTATGCATAGTATGCCACAAAATGCCGTAATTATGGTATAAATCGCCACTATTTTAGTTTCAAACACGCCTTTTTTCTCAAAATGATGATGCAGAGGCGCCATTAGAAATATCCTCTTTTTTGTGCGTTTGTAATGCAAAACTTGTATCATCACACTTACTGCACTGGCGACAAACACCACGCACATTAGAGGGAGTAATAGCGTCCACCCGCTGAACACCGCGAGGCTAGTAATCAGTCCACCCAAACCTAGCGACCCCGTATCCCCCATAAACACACGAGCAGGATAACTATTGAAACACAAAAATGCTAGTACTCCACCAGCGGAGCAAGCACCCAAGAGAGCCAAATTATCAAATTCACTAACTAGCCCCAAACTGCCGCCACTATTTAGCATAGAGTTACCAGCTATCAAAATTATAGCAGTAAAGCAAACCAGCATTACAAAACTGGTACTTCCAGCCAACCCATCCAGCCCATCAGTCAAATTTGTAGCATTTGTCATAGCCAAAAACACAAATATTGCAAAGGGTATTATCCACCAGTCAATATCGACCGAACCATAAAATGGCACAAAAAGGGTTGCACCAATCGGACTATAAAAGTACATATAGAATCCAACAATTACCGCAATACCCAATTGACCAATAATCTTTTGATACGCTCTCAACCCCAAATTCTTGTGAGTATGCACCTTGATAAAATCGTCCAAAAAGCCGAGTAGCGAATAGCCTGCGAATACTCCCAGAGCCACCAACATCATCGTAGCTTGTCCATTACAAAGTATCGCCGCAATAAGGATAGTCGGCAATACAAATATAAGCCCACCCATTGTAGGTGTGCCTTGTTTACTCTTGTGTGCGGTAACATATTCTAGGATTTCTTGCTTCGCCCCAACTTTTTTTGCAAGTTTTATGACAAATGGTGCGAGAACCACACTTATCAAAAAGGTAAGCAAAAATGCAAGTAATTTTATCAACATTTTTTGCCTCGTTCATTATTTTTTTACTTCTTGCAGCACCTCAAAATCTGAATAGTGAATTTTTTCTCCTGCAATATCCATATAATCTTCCGCCCCTTGCCCCGCTATAACAAGCACATCACGAGGCGAAAGTTTATTGATTGTAG
>DHMD01000071.1:0-3898 GCA_002405615.1 Christensenella sp. UBA4651
CAAGCGCAAATGCTGACAATGCTTTCTGTTGCTCGTGGCTGTTCCATTATCCAAGAGAATTTGTTTGAATCTAGGTTCAAATTTGTTCCAGAATTGATAAAAATGGGGGCAAGTATTCGAGTAAAGGAGCGTGCAGCCATTGTGGAGGGCGTGCCATTTCTTAGTGGAGCAGAAGTATATGCAAAAGATTTGCGTGGTGGCGCTAGCCTTGTTTTGGCGGGACTAAACGCACACGGGTATACAACTGTTCACGATATTTACCATATTGAGCGAGGGTATAGCAATCTAGACAAAGTTTTGAATAGTTTGGGGGCTAGCATAAGAAAAGAAGAATAGGGGGGCTGCAGCTTGTCAAAAAACTGTAAAATAGCAATAATTGTGTCAATTATTGCCCTGATTGCTTTGATAGTAGTGCTGGCTAGTGCTGTTTTTTGTGTGAAAAAAGTGGATATAGTATGGTACAAAACCCCTTCTGCCTCGATGAGCGCTGTAACTAATGAGCAGTTTTTGGAGAAAAGCGGCGTAGCAAATAGTAGCGTTTTTTTGCTGGATAGGGAAAAAGCGATTGTTAATATTGAGGCCGCATACCCAGATGTTCGTGTCATAAATATCGAGGTTATTTGGCCTAATGTGATGAAAATTCACGCAGCAGAACGAGAAAAAGTTTATGCTTTGCCTATCAAAAATGGCAAGTTTGCTATCGTTGATGAATATTTCAAGGTTTTGGAAGTGGTAGACACTTTCACTAGCACAAAAACAAATGCAGTCTTAATAAACACAGACGCTGCAAAAGATTTGTCAGCAAAGCGTGCTGACACAATAAACATTTTCGGTATGTCTGTTTGGAATAATATTTATAATGCGTTTCTGGAACTGGAAAGGGACTTGATTGATTTTCGTGCAATCGTTGCAAACACGACCTTGACTGAAACCACTATGACCATAAATACCCATATGGGTGTAACCATAAAACTTGATCAACCATTTGCCAATACTCGTGCAAAAATGAGAATGGCACTCAAAACTTTTGACTTGATGACTACCGAAGATTATCCTAATAGTGTTGTCGAAGTTTTTATAAACGAAGATAATGAATTAACTTCTCGAATTTACAGAGAATAAAAAGAGCGCAAAAATTTGCGCTCCTTTATTTTTACGGCACCGAGTAAAGAGGGAAAGAAAAGAGAGATTTGTTGCTTGGAGGTTTTTACACCTCCATTCTCATATTATGCTGCCTCTGGGTAAAGTGTTACACGAATTGCAAAATAATTTATTTTGTTGGAATATTCCTAAAATTTGTCAGTATTTCATAAGGTATCGTTTTGCAGCTATTTGCTATTGTTTCCGCATTAAGTGTAGGTATGTCGCTCAAAATTGTAGCATAGTCTCCTAATTTTACGGGTATCTGACTAATATCTACGAAAGTTGCCTCCATACAAATATTTCCGATAATTTTTGCCTTTTTGCCGTTTAATAATACAAAACCGTCTTTTGCCCATAACCTTGGCAGTCCATCAGCATAGCCTATTGCTAATGTCGCAATTTTCATATCGGAGGTAGCAACGCAGTCTAAACCATATCCGATGTATTCGCCTTTTGATACATTTTGAATTGATACTATTTTTGCATAAACTTGCATAATTGGTTGTAAAAATTCATTTCCATAACCGTAAATTCCTATACCACTTCTGACCATATCATAATGCTCATTGGGGTGCGAAAATATATTTTGAGTGTTACAAAAATGCCTAATAATTGTATCAGGATATTCCTCGCTCAACTCATTAAACTTTGTTATTTGTTGCTTTGAGCGCTCTTCTTCTGGGCAAAAACCTGCTCCAAAATGAGAATAAATTCCTGCGAGTTTGGTATTTGAATTCTTATTTTGCAGGCAACAAAAATCGTCTTTTCCTGTAATCCCAAAACGGTTCATTCCGCTGTTGATTTGTAGGTGGTAGTAGGCGATTTTATTTAGTTTTTTTGCTTCTCGATTTAGTATATGCAGGTCATTGTTGCTTTGTACGCTAAAAGTAGCACCACATTCAATAGCATCAGATAAATTGTACCTGCTAACTGGTTGCAAAATCAAACAGGGAGTAACGGGGCATAGTTTTCGTACAGCTACTGCTTCATCATTACTAGAAACGGCAAGATAGTCTACATAATTGCAAATCGCTCGACAAACAATACTCGCATTATGCCCATAAGCATCACTTTTTACTACTGCGCAAAATTTGCAATTTTTTAGATATTTTTTGATAACTTTAACATTTTGCCTCAATTTGCTTAAATTTATAGTCTTGTAGCAGTCTTTCATATCAATAATCCTTTTACTTTCTTGCATTTTTTTGCATAAAAGGTTGACTTTATGCGATTTTGAAATGTATAATAAAGAAACGGGAGATTCTATGGCAAAATTAATTTATGATTTTAATAACCTATTAAGTGATAAAATCGGTAACAAAAATGGCGTTGCCGAGCAAGATATTAATGATATTAGTGAGTTTTTGAGGAAGGCGCAAGAGACAGTTTTCGTCAATCCGTCTGCGGAACATCAGGCTGTTTTTGATATTTTGGAAAAAGTTGATTTGTCCGCTATCAAAAAATTAGCGTCCGAAGTTAGACAAAGCTGTGAAAATTTTGTGGTATTAGGCATCGGAGGCTCTTCGTTAGGAAGTATGGCCATCTTCGAGGCATTAGTTGATAATGGATACATCTATATGCCCAGAGAAAAACGGGGAGGCCCTCGCTTTTTCGTAGAGGATAGCATCGACCCTGAGGCTATCGGCGGATTACTAACTGCAATCGACTTAAAAGAAACTGTTTTTTGTGTCGTAAGTAAAAGCGGTAAAACCACCGAAACAATGACGCAATTTTTATATTTCCGTGATTTGTGTGAACAACAATTTGGCGATGATTGGGTGAAACATTTTGTTGTTTTGACCGATGATAATCAAAACTTTTTGCATGATTATGCAAAAGAGAATAACTTGCCGATGTTAATAATTCCTACCCAATTAGGTGGGCGGTACTCTGTGTTGAGTGCGGTTGGGCTTTTCCCATCTGCTGTTTTGGGGCTAAATATCGAGAATATGATTTCGGGAGCGAAATCTATGCTCAAGGTTGGTAAGACGCAAAATGTATGGGAGAATGCGCCGCTTTTGAGTGCTGCAATAAACTACATAAACTATAAACGCGGCAAAAATATCACAGTTATGATTCCATACAGCGAAACGCTGAATATTTTTGATGACTGGTTTTGTCAGCTGTGGGGGGAGAGTATAGGTCGAAACAAAACTGCTGACGGGCGAATTTTGGAAGGAAATAATCGCATAGGGCAAACTCCTATTCAAGTTACTGGTCCTAGTGTGCAGCATAGTCAATTCCAGTTATATTTGGAAGGTCCAGACGACAAGACTTTTACCTTCGTTGGAATAAAAAATTTTAAGAAAGATATCAAATTGCCGCCTAAAATTTGTGAAGTCTTTGACAAAGAAATCCCACAAAACAAAACTTTTGGAGATTTGCTAAATATAGAAAGAGTGGCATCAGAAAGAGCGCTAACAATGTTTGGAAAGCCTAGCGAAACTATAATAATAGAAAAAGCTGACGAAGAATCCTTGGGTAAGATTTTTATGTTCTTTATCCTCAAAATGTTGTTTACTGGTGCAATGCTCGGAATTACACCATTTGGACAACCAGCAGTAGAATATATCAAGCGTGAAGTTGCTCGTCTGGTAGACGCAAGTATTGAACAAGAAACACAACATACCATTGTGCTATAAATTTTTGTAAATTTTTTGGGAATTTGATAAAAAACCCTTGAAAAATTTTTTATAATGTGATATACTAATAAGGTATATCCCATTTGGACAATTAGCTCAGTTGGTAGAGCAAC
>DHMD01000071.1:3999-4137 GCA_002405615.1 Christensenella sp. UBA4651
TTCGAGTCCCTGATTGTCCACCACTAGAAAGTGGCGTATTTAAGCCAAAAACTCGGGATTTTGAACTAAAATGTTCTAACCCCGAGTTTTCTGTTTTTACCCCATTTTTAACACTAAAAACTGTGTCAAAACTGTGTC
>DHMD01000056.1 GCA_002405615.1 Christensenella sp. UBA4651
ATATTATTCCCCCAGTGCGTATGAGTGAGATAATATATATCGTATCGATTGTTGCTGGCTTATTTATTCTGTTTGTTGGTTCCATAATTATTACTCGCTATCGAGTCAATTACGAAATCAAGCAAAAGCAAAAAATAGAGGAAGAAAAAGCGCAGCAAAAAGTAGAAAAATCTAAAAAATATAGTGAAATTACATTGGATAATCCTTTGTTAAACGAATGGAGAAAATGTTATTTTATAGTGTTTAGCGGTCATCAGGGAGCTGGTAAGACAATTACTGCCAATTTACTTGCGCATTTTATTTGTTTTTCCGAAGCGGAAAAATTGCAAAAATATTACAGGCAGCACAAATATTTATATCCAGAAGTTCTAGCTGTTGCAGAGAAATTAGAGTCAGCACATCATTTGCCAGTGTTCTCAAATATTGATTTGCAAGATAGAGAGACTGGTTTTGTTGCACAAAAAGAGTGGCGTGAAGTTCTTGCTCAAAAAGTGGATGGTGTGCGTGGTGGAGTAATTTTGGTTGATGAATTACGCAAAGAATTTCCGAAAGAGTTGTCATATGAGTTGGCTAAGAAGGATGCGAATAAAGACTTGAAAGACACGAAAGATAGTGGCAAATTCTTGCGTCAAAAATTAGGTATGCATCTGATTGGCACAGAGCAAACGCAGAGTAACTATTGGAAAGGATTGAGAGATGCTGGTGAAACAATAGTGGATGTAAAAGAGACAAATATTAAGACTTCGAAGCTTGGTAAATTTTTGTGCTTTTGTGGACAGTTTTTACTTGCCATTATGCCTGCAATTTTTACAACAAATTTTGTAAAGCAATTTGAAAAAAATGTATTTTTTGTTGATAGAGTTAATACGTTTTTCAAATTAATGTTACCCTCTTACATAAGTTTTCCATACGATTATTACTATCAAAAAAGACAATTTTGTTTGTGGATAGAGGAGCATTTTTCACATTATTATACGCTACTTGAATATCGAGAGCGATATTACTGGCTGCATTATACAAATAATGATTTGTTCCGTTATGATACGACCTATTTCCGCAAAGAGTATGAAGAAAAAATGAAAGAGGAGCAAAAACAAAAAAGTAAATTCAAGGAGAATAAGGATGTTTGAGAAAGCAAAAGAGCGCTATGCATTGTGGCGTAAAAAAGTACGAGCTAAAAGTCTTATGAGGTCTTATTATCGTAAATCGTTCGCACAAATCTGCTTATACCTGCGGACAAATTATATAGCAGTAGATTCTGTTGATATCTACATACAATCAGCGCCACCATTTCTTGGGGTGCTAGAACAATACAGACAAAAACAGGAGCTGCAAAAGAACAAACAGGTTATGCCAACATTAAATTTGGATAAACCGCTTGCGAGCGAATTTTTGCAAAAAGCGCAAGAAACATTATTGCTTATGCAAGAAGAATATACACAGACATTAAATCAGCCTGCAATCACCCCTCCCGAAGTTATATTAAAAAATTCAAAACTTCAAAAACTCCAACAAAATATACAAAATTTGCAACTAACAATCGAAACACAAGAGAAGTTATTAAAATCTATAACGCCTCCGAAACGTGCTCCTGGCAGACCTAAAAAGGACAAAAATAAAAATGTACAAAATTAAAAGGGATTCCTTTAAGTTTAGATTATTAGAGGGTGCAAAATTGGTGGGCAAGTATAATGTGCCACAAATAGACGCTACACAAGATATACCAGACAAATTGATATCGTTCAATGAATGTTTTGGTTGCAAAAACCCGAGTGAATATTTTGTACATTTTTACATAGACGATTATCAATTTGAGCGATTATGGAATACACCAGGTAAATATGTGGAGGTATTGCGCAAATTCGCTGGGGTAATTGGTACGGATTTTTCACTATATCGTGATATGCCACGTGCGCAACAAATATGGAATGATTACCGCAACAAAGTGATTTCATATTTTTTGCAATCGCACAAAATCAATCTAATTCCCAACGTGTCTTGGAGCGATTCTGAAAGTTTTGATTTTGCCTTTGAAGGCTTGCCACTAAATAGCGTAGTATCAATAAGCACAAATGGGACGTCTAATACTGAATCCAAAAAATACTTTTTACAAGGTTATAATGAGCTGTTACATAGGTTACAGCCAACAAAGATATTGGTCTATGGGGGAATTATTAGTGAAATCGCTAATGACAATATTATTCACTACAAAAGCAAAATTGAACAATTAAAGGAGAAATGATTATGGGCGGAAGAGGCGCCAGCTTTTTGAGGAATATTTCACAAAGTACAGAAAATTTGAATACTGTTGATTTTGAATTATACGAGGATGATAAGCCTATTTCAGAAGATTTAATGCCTGTTGAAATAAAGCAGTTAAAGGATAACAATGTTATTGTTTATGAATCAATGCTTACTTTGCCTCAGAAGATATTGGATGAGCAAATTATAGCGTTAAATGATAGAGTTAAGAAGTCAGATAAATTATTTACTTTTGTCGATGAAAACAATCCAGTTGAGATTAGACTAGCAAAATTTGGGAATAAAAGAACAAAAGCTTGTTATAGTATGGACGCTGATTTTACAAACCTAAAAATTTTGTTTAATGACTCTTTGAAAAAAGAAACGCCTAGTATGATTGATAAAATGGTAAAAGATGCACAAAAAGTAAATTGGTGGGTTAAATGTGATGACAACAAAACTTTACGATTGGTTGCCACACACGAATATGGACATTTTATTCAGTATAATCTCATAAAGAAGGCAATAGACAGAAGGCATAAAAAAGAGTATGCTGAGTTATTGAATAATTACAGAAATAATAGCAGTAATGAGAATTATCAAGCGATACGAAAATTATTTGATAAAATCGCTTTTAGAATAAACAACAAAATTGCCTTGCTAAGTAAGGAAAAGTATGGTACAATGAACTTGGATGATGTAGGCGACTATGGAAAGAAAAACCAGGCGGAGTGGTTTGCTGAGGTTTATGCTAATATGTCGCTATCTTCGGAACCTACTAATATGGCGAAAGCTATGAAAATATATTTGAAGGACGGTAAATAATTATGGAAACGATGCCTTATTTTATGGAAAACAAAGATTGGTATGTGTATGACAAAAAGACAAATACTTATACGCTAACAGATAAAGCCCCTGAGGAGGCTGTAGAAAGTTATAATGAGTTTATTAAAGATTGGAACAAACCTTATGATTGGTTCGGCAATATGGACAAGGAAAGTTTCGGTAAATTTGTTGATAAAGAATTAGAGAGATTAAAAAATACTGATAAACGGTTATAATTTAGTTTTATATCTGTTAAATTTATACAAAAGAAAGGTAGCAAATGATTAATATTTACATTGATGAATCAGGCAGTATGACTCCCAAAAGTGAAGAATATAAACAACCATTTTTTATAATTTCTGTTATAGTTGTGAAAGATGGTAAAAAGTTAAACACTAATTATAAGAGATTTGTTAGTGATAATATGAAACTTTTGAGGAAAATTGATATTGAAAACAGAATGTTTAATAATGAAAAATTCTGTGAGCTAAAAGGGAATGCCCTGAATGGTGCAGTCAAGCGAAAGTTTGTAGAGTGTATAATAAAAAATAATTGTTTCGATATTTACTACATAAAACTTATGAATAATCAAGTTACGCAAAAGTTTTTTTCTAACAAGGCTCGGACATTTAATTATTTGTTAAAATTATTTTTCCAGCACAATTTACGCAATGGGGCTTTTTCGGACGACGAGTATTTTTTGCAAATTGATGAGAGGAATATTAAGACCCAGGCGAAATATACATTGGTTGACTATTTGAATACAGAATTGTTATTAAACGATGATTTATTATCAAAGCCTTTGAATGTTTGCTACTTTGATTCTGCAAGGAACAAGTTTATACAGATAGCTGATGTGTTTGCGAATATTTATTATTCGCATTGTATGACGAATGGTTACTCTGATTTGATGAAAAACTTACAGGATAAAGGAATATTAAAAGAAATTTTTGTTTTTCCGAAAAAGTTGACCTAGAATATTGACAAATAATTTTGCATATAATATAATATAGGTATCAAAGTAAGTCCTAATTAAAGCGCCGTTATCTAGGTAAGTGATATTTGTTATCATCGCTATTAGGCAATTGATACCTAAAAGGGGAGTGCCTTATGGTGCTCCCTTTTGGTTTACTCGAAAGTTCCTGTTCCTAGTTTTTTGCTTCTAAAAAGTGATGTCAGAGTGATGTCAAAATCGTCAAAATGGCGTAATATAGGGCTTTTTGTTGGTCTACGGAACCAAAGGTTAGGAGTTCGAGCCTCTTATGGCGCACCACGAAAAGCCCATAAATAAAGGGTTTTCTAGGGAAAACGGAGAAATTCGTTTTCCCTTTTTTTACCCATTTTTATCCCAAAAGTGATGTCAAAAGTGATGTCAAAA